>NZ_JBSFUW010000007.1:0-264462 GCF_053591995.1 Streptomyces sp. NPDC002835
CCCACTCGGCATCACTCAGATCACCCCGCCCCATGTCCACATCAACGGCCCCGGCACGGAGTAGTCACGTGATCGACCGGACAAGTCCTAGCCGGCCACCCCTACTCCAACTCCGCGAGCACCGGACGTACCCGGTCGTACGTGCGCCGCCAGCGCACCTGCAGGGTTGGCCGCGACGTCGTTCGGCGGCCCACCCGGGCGGCTGGAATCGGCCCCCTTCCGGACGGACTTCATCCACGCCGGACTCTTCTCGCAGCCGGTCTTCCTTCAACATGGTCGAAGCGGAGCTGGCATACGTCCGCGCGAGACTCGGCACGATCCCGTCCTTCCCCAAAGAGCCACGACCAACTCCGTCCCTGGCTGGGGAAACACCTGCGATGTCACCGCGCAGTGTCCGTTGTACGCCAAGCGGGCCGTGATCCTCGGCTCCGTTCCTGGGCCGCTGTCCTGCCGGATCTGCCGCCACACCTGGCTGAGCGCCGAAATCACGGCTGCCGGGTGCAGACCAGGCATCCATGTCGCCCAGTGCCCCGACTGCTACGAGACCGAGATCCTGATCCACCGTGCTCTCCGCCCCGCGCCAGCGGCATTTGTGTGCTTCACCAGCGGCACTGGATGCAACGCCCTGGAGGAGCGCGGAAGCTGCGCGCAGTGCTACTCCCCTAGGCAGGAAGAGGACTCCAGGCTGTGTCCAAACTGGTCGCTCGATCGCCCAGTGCTGATCACCCGGCCCACCTGATGTCCCCGCATGCCGAACACCGATACCGCCCCTGCCTGCGTATCTGGTTGTCAGCCTGTCCGCGGGCTACATGATTGCCTTCCATCGCCACGGCGGTGTCCCTGCCCGACCGCGCAAGCAGTCGATGCGGTATTGCGCCTCACGCCGCCACTCCGGGCGGCTGGTAGCATGCTGCGCGGCGTACGTCGTCATCCGCAGCTCTCGCGCGCCGGCCAGAAGTTCATACCCTTCCCACTCCGTGACGTCAGCGCCGTAGGTCTCGCAGAACGCGGCGTACTCTTCGGCAGACACCGCGCCGGTCGTGGTGAGCTTGACTGCGGTTGACACGAGGTCCCACTCCGGGGGCCGTACGAAGCGCGCTCGAAGTCCATCCACAGCGGGCCGGCCTCCGTGCGCGCCACGTTGCCGACCCAGGCATCCCCGTGGACAAGACACTCCGGCAGGCCCCTCGGCCTCACAGCCCACTGGGCCTTGAGGTCTTTGAGTCGGCGCTTCAACCACTGCCGGTCATCGTCAGAGATTGTGCTCGCTGCGTCGATGCGCTCAGGCAATCGGACGAAGGGGTCCAGCTCGCCGAGCGGCAGGTCTGGTTTCGGCAGGGCGTGCAGTTGCTTGAGGAGCGCGACGACGTCCGCGACGGTCCCGATTTCGTGTGGTGGCAGCTCTTGCCAGAACGTCACCGGGTGCCCGTTGGCCGCTACCGGCTGCCGCAGGTCACGTACGGCGGGCACATCCTGGGTGGCCAGCCAGCGGGCGACTTGAACCTCGCGCGTCGCGGCGACGGACTGACCGGGCTGGGCGATACGCACCACCACTCCCCCGGGAAGGCGCCATATGGCGTTCTCGGCGAGCCGTATCGGTTCAGCATCGGTCGCGTCGAGGCCGACGGCGAGGCACGCCGTCTGAAGTACGGCTTGGGTAGGCGTGGGTGTCGTGGTCACGCCTGCACCGTAGCGGCGATGCGCTCGCGCCGGTCGCCGGCCTCGGAGAGCTTCCGGTACCTGCCCGAGAACCGGGCGAGTTCCCGCAGGTCGTCGGCAGCCCGGCACGAGGTCAGCCTGCCGACGTCGTCCAGGGCTCGATGGCCGAGAGCGACCGCGTGCCGCGGGTCGTCGCCCTTTGCCATAACCAGAAGCGAGCTTCGTCTCTGAAATGGCACGCGAGCGGGCAAAGGCGTTGCCGTGGCCTTTCGCGGCGATCTCGAAGCGGCGGGCCGCTTGCCCCGGGTCCTGGTCCGCGTGGACAGCGAGATCGAACAGCGCGTGCGCTGTGTCGCCGTGATGCTGAGCGTAGTCGTAGTACGCCATCCACGGCGGATCCTGCGCCGGGTCGGACTGTTCGAAGGCGACGTCGGCCTCTCCGACCGCGCGCAGGGTGTTGGCCACGTCACGCATCTTGCCGAAGGCGCGGGCGAGTGCGGTGTGCAGCATGGCACGCTCGGTCGCAGTAAGGCGGTCGGAGCGCACCAGGCCCTTCTCCGCGTGGGTGAGGCCGGTGTCCGGGTCACCGACCCAGATTTCGTGGCGGGCCATGAACGAGTACGTCTTGGCGCGCAGGTGCCACTCCCCGGCTTCCTCCGCGCACTCGGCGGCCAGTCGGAAGCTGACTCGGGCATCGTCGTGGGCATACGCGTCGAACTGCGATGCGCCGACGACGATTCCCAACCGGGCTACGGAGGCCAGAAGTTCGGGGCGCAGTGCCTCGGGGCAGGGAACCGGGAGCAGGGAGGCGCCCCACATGATGGCACCGCGGGCGAGTTCCCGTACCGCGCCGCCTCCTCCGTACTCGTTGTCCTGGCGGTGGATGACATCGGCCAGCGACTTCAACTGTCCAATCTCGCGTGGGCGGATCTGAGTCGGGATCTCCCAGGGGGCGGTTGGGGTAACCAGGTGGACGAGGTCTATGGGGGCGATGGCGGCAAGGCCGCTCGTGGCGAGGAAGGCTCGACGGTCCACAGAGTCAGGGCTCCCACTTGGAGGTGTTGTACGACCTCTGCCCAGGATGCGGCCTTCATGGACCTGAACCGACGCCTCCGCCCTGCCAGGGGTGCCCTTTCCGTTTCGGGGCGGGGTTTTTCCGTTTGCCCGAACACCATCCCCCACGCCCTGGTGAGGACTCCTCCGGTTTCCAAGACCTCGTCCAGGCGCTCGGCCAACCTTCGAGCAGGTGGCGGTCCCCTTCTCGATCTTCTCAATAAGAGAGCCGCTGACCTGCACCTTCACTCCTAACTCGGAGTGAGTCAGAGGGCTGCGCTTCTTGCGCCAGGTCCGCAGTTCATGGCCGAACCAGTCGCCACACCCTCGCCGCAGGCATCGACCGCGACCGCGACGCCGTCATCGCCGGCCTCACCCTGCCCTGGAGCTCAAGTGCCGTCGAGGCCCGGTCCCATCTGCGGAGGAGGCCGAACGGCCACGAGCCTCCCGTCCGTGCCATCGTTGCACCCTCAGGCGCTCGCCCAAGTTGCCTGCCCGGACGCTGTCCCCGCGCTCAAGGAGAGGATCAGCGCGCCGACCGTCAGCGACCGCCATCTCCTGGAGACAACCACACCAAACCGTTCGCCGCGCACGCGCACCGCGCCCGCCCCGGAGCGTGACAGCCGGGCTCCCCACGCGGGCCGTCAATCACACCAACTCGAGGGTTCAACACGGCAGTTCATGCCACACAAACGATCACCTCGCACCCACGGGCACTCCTCCCCCACGGCACCACCGCCCGGTCAACCCGTCCACCTGCCCGACTGGCTCATCAAGAGACGCAGTCTGTGCGGGCGGCGATGCGGCGGCGGTCGAGCAATTGGTAACGACAGCGGTGGGTCGCATCCGCGAGCGCTGTGGTGTCCACCTTCGTGCACGGTCCGCTGCTCCTACGCGGTCCGCTTCGACGCCGGTCGCCCTCGCGTACGAGCTGCCGGTCACCACCGCCGACAAGAGAGTCATGCTCGCCCAAAGCGACGGCTGATCGCTAAAGCAGCTCACAGGACGCTCGCCAGCGGTTCGACCGTCTCGCGGTGCCCCAAATACTCCGTCGCGGCGTGCGGATCGATATTGGAGTTCTTCACCAGCACGGTGGGCTCCAGCACGTCGTCCGTCTCGGGGAAGAGCTTCTTCAGCTTGAGCACGGACACGATGAAGTCGTCGCGGTCGGCGACGTTCACCCAGCGCTTCACCTGGCCCGGGCTGCGCAGCGGCAGCGGACGGAGTCGCTTCTGGATGATCGACCGCATCCCCAGCGGTGAGCCGAACGTGATGAGCAGCGGCAGCGGCTGGTCGAGCCGGTGCAGGGCTTCGTAAGCGACGACCGTGCCCAGCGAGTGGGCGACCACGGCCCTGGTGTCCGGTGTCACCTGGGACAGGACGGACTCGATCGCCCGCTCGCGCACCGTCTCGTCGTCCAGATACGCGGCCACCTGGCCAAGGTAGAAGATCCCGTACCGGCTGAGGGTGGCAAAGCCGGAGCGGGCGACCGGGCCGAGCCGCCCCAGCATGGAGATGACGAGGCGCACCGGTTCGAACGGGCCCTGTTCAGGGCCCACCTCGGCGCGCAGCCAGTCCAGTTCGCGCGCGGCCTCGTCACGCTCCGTCGGATCGGAGGCGTTCCGGCGGATGTTGTCCATGATGTCCTCGCCCGCCATCTCGGCGACGAGGGCCATCTCCTCGGGGAACGGAACGTCCAGGTCGTCCTTCGGTGCGTAGCGTGAGAAGAGATCGCGGTAGTACGCCATCGCCACGGATGTCCCGCCCGCCTCCAGGCGGTCGGCGTGCCCGCCGTGGCCGTGCTCGCGCAGGGTGCGTACGAGCGCGGTGGTCCAGTCCGTCCTCAGTTCCTCCTCGGTCTGTCCCTCAGGGCCGATCCCATGCACCAGTACGACCTCGGCCACCGTGGCGCCTCCTCTGTGTGTGTTCGCCTGTGGGTGTTCGTCAAATTGTCCGTACGAAACCCGAGTTGGGGAAGTCGGTTGTTGATAATGAAGCGCATGGGAGACGAGCGCCGAGTATTGGTCGTGGCATCGCACTGGGACGCCAGGGAGGAGACGGCCCGGCAGCGGCTGGATCTGCTGGAGCCCTGTGCCCTGGAGCTCAGAGATCTGCTCCTGGACCCGCGCAGGGGCGGCTGCGCCCCGGCGTGCGGGGACGGACTGCTCGACGGGCCCCGGGCGCCCAGCGATGTGATCGCCGCCCTCACCGAGGCGTTCGCCGGCGCATCGGCCGCGGGGGCGTCGCTCCTGATCGGCTTCGTCGGCCATGGATACGCCGCGCGGGAGGGCGAGTTCCTCTTTCCCGTGACCTCCACTCCGGCCGCTCCTGGGCCCGATACAGCGCTGCCGGTGCCCGAGGTGCTGCGCGAGCTGCTTCTGCGGCACGGAGGCATAAAGGAACTGACCGTCCTGATCGACGCCTGTATGGCCGGCTACGGCGCTCTCGCGGCGGCGCGGGAGTGGTTCCCCTACGCGATGCAGACGGGCCGGAAGATCGACGTCCTGGCCTCGTCGGACGGCCGCCCGGCCTACGGGCTCCAGTTCTCGCTCGCCGTCAACAAGGTGATGCGGGAGGGGCACGTGCGGCTGCTCGACAAGCTGCACACCGTGCCGCTGCGCCGGCTGATCGGCCCCGGCCTGGTGCGCCAGGACCCGCAGTCCGTCTCATACGACGGAGGCCGGACCGGCCCCGCCGACCTGTACGGTCCCTGGCTCGCGAAGAACGTGGCGCAAGACGCCTCCCTGAGTGTGCTCGCCGCCAGCGAGGACAATCAGCAACTCCTCGGCCGACTGCGGCTCTTCCAGGTGCCGGGCGGGCTGGACGAGCTGGCCGCGTCGGTCGGCCGGCACCGTTTCGTGGCCGTGGTCGGCGCGATGGGGACCGGGAAGACGACGCTGGCAGCCGCGCTGTGCCGGCCGGAGCTGCTGCCGCGGGGAGAGGACGTGGCACCCGTACGTGCGCTCATCAGGCTGACCGACCGGAACACGAACGGCCGCGGTGTGATGCGGAAGGTGGCCAGGCAACTCGCGCTCTATCTACCCGGATTCGCCGAGGCGGCCCAGACGTACAAGTCGAAGCTGAAGCGCGAGGACAAGGCGAAGCCGAGCGCGGAGATCGATGTGGCGGGGGCCCTCGGCCTGATGGAACCACCCGGTCCGGTACGGGTCGTCATCGACGGTCTCGACCAGCTCGACGCTGTGGGCCGCTCCGACGTCTCGGCCGCCCTGCGGATCCTGGACGACCTGGCGCCGGCCTGGTTCGGCGCGGTGGTCACGACCCGGGAGGGCGTGCGGCTGCCGGAGCAGTGGCACCGCAGACAGGTCGCGCCGAAGGCGGAGGAGAGCCTACTGACCGGCTATCTGGCGGCTCGCGGCCAGAACGCCTTGCAAGGGCGCATCCTGGCGCAGGCGGCAGGGAACTGGGAGATCGTCCGGCTGTTGGCGGACTACGGACCGTTGGAGGGCGACGGTCCCGTCTTGTACGACGAGGTGTACGAGAAGGTGCTCAACCGGGCCCGCTCCTTGGCACCGGACGGCAACAACGAGTGGATCGACAGCGTCGTCGTCGTGCTGGCCGCGTCCGGACTGGGCGCCGGTCTGCCCCGCGCGCTGCTCACTGAGGCGGCCGGGCGGCTGGGCGGCCCGGATGGTGACACGGAGCTCGACCAGGTCCTCGAACTGCTGCCCGGTCTGCTGGAAAGGGCGGAGCATGCCACCGCCAGCGAGCTCTTCGGTGTGCATCACCAGACGCTTGTGGAGTACGCCACGGAGGAACTTGACTTGCCGTCGGGCCATGAGGCGCTGGCGGAGGCGCTGGCCACAATGGCTCCTATGGATCAGCACACAGCGGACGACCCCCTGCACACCTACGCCGAGGAGGCCGAGCCGTTCCACCTGTGGCACGCTGCGAAGGCGGCGGACGGGGACGAGGCCGCCCAAGCGCTCTACGGGCGGCTGCTTCAGAGTCTGGAGAGCCGCGCCTCGACCTCCGCCGCCGTCAACCGGGACCGGTGGGCCGCCTGGTCGGGGCGGCTGGCCGAGCATCTGGGGGCGGAGACCGCCGTCGAGCTGAGGGCGCGTGAGCGGGCGGCGTACTGGACCGGCAAGGCCGGTGCGTACGGGGCCTCCCGGGAGCTGTACGAGCGGCTGCTGGAGGTGCAGCGGCGTGTCCTTCCCGATGACCATCCGGGCATCTTGGAGAGCAGGCATCGCATCGCCTACGCCACCGGTGAGCTGGCCGGGTTCCGCAACGCGGTCGCGCTGCACCAAACCGTACTGGCGGACCAGTTGCGTCTGCTGGGCCCGCAGGACCGGCGCACCCTCGCCACTCGCCACCACATCGCATACTGGACCGGCCGGGGCGGTGACATGGCCGAAGGCCTCCGCCTGCACAAGGAACTGTTGGAGGACCAGCGGCGCGCGCTGGGTGAACGGGACCGCGACGTGCTGGAGAGCCGCCACTACATCGCCTATTGGTACGGCCGTCTCGGCCGGCCGCTGGACGCGCTCGCGATGCACGACGAGCTGCTGCGCGACCGCATCGCGGTGTTCGGGGAGGACCATGCGCAGGTCGTCTTCAGCCGAATGAACATCTGCCGTTTCCTGGGAGACGCCGGGCGGCTGAGGGAGTCCCTCGACCGCTACCGGGAGCTGCTCCCGAGCGTGGAGCGGCACCGGGGTCCCGACCACCCGAACACGCTGATCGTGAGGCTGAACATCGCTCGCCTCAACTGGGAACTCGGCGACGCCGAGGGATCGCTCGCGTTGCACAAGGCGTTGATCCGCGACCAGCGGCGGATCAGCGGCACGGACCATCCCACGGTGCTGATCTCGCGTTACAACATGGCCATGCTGAAGGCCGAGCTCGGCGACACGAAGGCCGCCCTGGCGGAGCTGGACGCACTGTGGGAAGAGCGGCTGGCCGGGTACGGGACCGCTGACCACCCCGAGGTAATCACCACCCGGTACGGGCGTGCCTGGGTCCTGGGACAGGAGGGCGAGTACGCGACCGCCGCGGACCTGATGCGCGGTGTACGTGACGACAGGACGCGGGTGCTCGGCGACCGGCATCCGGACACCTTCGCCGCGGCCTCCGCGCTGGGCGAGCTGCTGGCGAAATCCGGCGCTGAGGGCGAGCGGGACGAGGCGGAGGCCCTGCTGCGCGGGATTCTGGTGGCGGGAGAGGAAGCG
Organism: Streptomyces sp. NPDC002835; assembly: GCF_053591995.1. NCBI lineage: Bacteria > Bacillati > Actinomycetota > Actinomycetes > Kitasatosporales > Streptomycetaceae > Streptomyces > Streptomyces sp. NPDC002835. The sequence continues at coordinate 7,905 of NZ_JBSFUW010000007.1, forward strand.
GGGCTCGGTGAGCGGCATCCGCAGACGATGACCACGCGAGCGCGGCTCGCGGATCTGTTGCGGCGCTCCGGGCGCGCGGCGGAAGCCACGGAGCTGCTGACCGCGCTGCTGCCGCTGCAGGTTGATGTGCTGGGCGGAGAGCACCCGTTGACCGACCGGACCCGTCGGGCCCTGGGTGACCTGCGGAGCTGAAGACGGCGACATGGCAATGCCGGCGGAGGCCGCTGGTGGGCGGTCTCCGCCGGCTTTCCCGCGTTCTGCCCTCGCCGGCTCGGCCAAACAGGGGCCGGCCGGCGTGGCCGACCCGTCTGGTGCAGGCGACCCTTGCGAAGCCAGATCCTCAGCCGATGGGTCACCTCGGACTCCGCCTACCTCCAAAACCCCAAGATCGGCCGACAAGGTTGTTCATTCAGGATTCACCGCACCAGGCACTGGTGTCCAGGCTCCGCGCTGGGCAATGATCTCGCCGGGGTGCGGGTCAGCCGACCCGCGCAGGTTCTGCGAAAGGTTGTCAGGTCATGTCCTCAAGACCGATGCGGTCGTTGATAGAACGGGGCGTCACGCGCGCCACCACCATCGGGGTGATCTCAGCCCTCGCCGCGGCCCTCACCGTCGCGCTGCCGATGCCCGCATCATCCGCGGCAACGGATCCGGTTGAGCACCCCGCCACCTGGGTCGACCCTCTGATCGGCTCGGCGAACGGCGGCAATACCTATCCCGGCGCCGTCCTGCCGTACGGCATGATCTCTTTGTCCCCGACCAGCACGACCGGCGACCAGACCAGCACCGGTGCCGCCAACGGCTACCAGTACGACGCCACGCGCATCCGCGGCCTGAGCCTGACTCATGTCAACGGCGCCGGGTGCCACCCCGGTGCCGCGGGCGACGTCCCCATCATGCCCTTCGCGGGAGACGTCACCTCCTCCCCGTCCGCCGACACCAAGGACGAGGTCTACGCGGCCAACTTCTCCCACGAAAACGAACGAGCCGTACCCGGCCGCTACACACTTGGCTTGGACTCGGGCGTCAAGTCCGACCTGGCCGTTTCCAGGCGCGCCGGCGTCGCCGACTTCACCTTTCCGGCCGGAAAACCCGCCAACCTGCTCTTCCGCGTCTCGAACTCGCTCAACGGAAGCCAGGACGCGCACATCGACATCGATACCGCCAAGCGCAAGGTCACCGGTTGGGTCCACACCGGCGCCTTCTGCGGGCGGCGCGCCAACGGCGGGGTGAACAACCGCAAGAGCTACTACAAGCTGCACTTCAGCGCTTCCTTCGACCGGGCGTTCACCTCCACGGGAACCTGGCAGGACGGCACCCTCTCGCCGGGCTCAACCTCTGCCGGGGGCGGCGAGGGATACGCCACCGGAGCGGACCGGGCGGGCCGCGGCTCCGGGGGGTACGTCGGGTTCGACACCAGCCGCGACAACGATGTCCACATGCGGCTGGGCATCTCGTATGTGAGCCTGGCCGGCGCCGAGGCCAATCTGCGTGAGGAGATCGAGCCGGGCGACGGTGTCGAGGACGTCGCCGCGGCCGGCTTCCGCACCTGGGACCAGGAGCTGAGTAGCGTCAGGGTCAGCGGCGGCACGCCCGCCCGGCGCACCGCCTTCTACACCGCGCTGTACCACTCGCTGCTGCAGCCCAATCTGGTCAGCGACACCGACGGCCGCTACCCGGGCATGGACGGCGAACCGCACCAGATCGAGAAGGGCCAGGGGGCGCAGTACAGCAACTTCTCCGGATGGGATCAGTACCGGGCCCACGTGCAACTCCTGGCGCTGCTCAAGCCGCACATCGCGGGTGACTACGCCCAGTCGCTGTACAACTTCGCCCGCCAGAACGGCGACGTGTGGGACCGGTGGGTGCACATCAGTGGCGCCACCCACGTCATGACCGGCGACCCCTCGGCGGCGACGCTGGCCACCTTCTACGCCATGGGCGTACGAAACTTCGACGCACAAGGTGCCTTCGACTCACTGGTACGCCAGGCTACCGTCCCCCATCCCGACGGCCTTCTTGACGCGGGCTGCCCGGGCCAGTGCGTCGGACAGCGGCCCAACCTCGAGCAGTACATGGCCAGTCACTACGCGGCACACGACGTCTGCCACTGCTGGGGCGGGGCCGCCGAGACCCTGGAGGCCTCGGTCGCGGACTCCGCGCTCGCGCGCTGGGCGCGGCTCCTGGGGCGGGAGAAGGAGGCCGACGAGTTCACCGAGCGGGCAGGCTACTGGCGCAATGTCTTCAATCCGCAGGCGACCGACGGCGCCGGTTACATCCAGGCCCGCAATCTGGACGGCTCATGGGTGACCCCCTTCGACCCCGGCAGCGGCCTGGGCTTCGCGCAGGGCACCAGCGCCACCTACACCTGGATGGTGCCGCAGGACGTCCAGGGTCTGGCCGACGCCATGGGCGGACGGTCTGCGGCGGCTGGACGGCTGGACGGCTTCTTCCACAAGCCGGACGGCTCCTGGTCGTTCCGGGGCGGCGACCCGCTGCGCTACGACGCCACCAACGAGCCCGGCATTCATGCGCCATGGCTCTACAACGCGCTGGGGCAGCCGTGGAAGACACAGGAAACGGTCCGGGAGATCGTCGACACGGTCTATGGCACCGGACCGAGGGGCCTGCCCGGCAATGACGATCTGGGCACCATGTCCGCCTGGTACGTCTTCTCCACGCTGGGCCTGTTCCCGCAGCAGCCCGGCAGTGCGGCGATGCTGCTCGGCACCCCGGTGTTTCCGCAGGCGATCATCGAACGGCCCGGGGAGCGCGGCATCACCATCAGTGCTCCGGACGCCGGCGACTCGCACCGCTACATCGACTCGGTGCAGGTCGACGGGAGCCCGAGTGACCGCTCCTGGGACGACGGCGGTCTCGTCGAGTCGGGTGGCCGGCTGGATTACCAGCTGTCCGACCAGCCGGACAAGGGGTGGGCCACCGCGCCGGCGAACCTGCCGCGCTGAACGCCTGCACCACCGGGTACCGCAGTCATGACGGCGCATAGGCTGCCCCAGGCCGGGGCTGGGGCAGCCCGCGCCGACCGGCCGTAGGCACATGCCTGGACCGGACCTGCCCCAGCCTCGGTCCCGCGAATTCCAGGGGCCGTTGCAACACAAGTGATCAACTGGCTGTGGCCAGGAGCTCAGCGAGGCGCTCGGCCGGGGTTTCCCAGCCGAGCGTTTTGCGTGGTCGGCTGTTCAGCTCGGCGGCGACGGCGTCCAGCCGTGACCGACCGCAACAGGGCCACACGCTTCGGGGTTCTGTGGGCACTTCAGACGTCGTTTCTTATGGCCTGATCGTTCGTTGAACCGTGCATGACGGATCTGGTTGAGCGTTTGGTGCCGGACGAGTTGTGGGTGCTGTTCCGGCGGGTGGCGCCGCCCACGGAGGTGAAGCGTCCACAGGGCGGGGGCCGGCGGCGGGCGGGTGACCGCGAGGCCCTGGCCGCGATCATTTTTGTCGCCACCTCGGGCTGCACGTGGCGGCAGCTCCCGCCGGTGTTCGGCCCGGCCTGGCCCACGGTCTACCGGCGCTTTGCGCAGTGGAGCCGGGCCCGGGTGTGGGCGAATCTCCACCGCGTCGTTCTCGACGAACTCGGTGCCCGTGGCGAGCTGGACTGGTCGAGGTGCGCGATCGACTCCGTCAGCGTGCGGGCGGCAAAAGGGGGGCACTGACGGGACCGAATCCGACCGATCGTGGCAAGTTGGGGTCGAAGATCCATCTGATCACCGACCGGAACGGACTGCCGCTGTCGCTCGGCATCTCCGGCGCCAACGTGCATGACAGCCAGGGCCTTGAGCCGCTCGTGCGCGGCATCCCGCCCATCCGCTCCCCTCGCGGCCCGCGCCGCCGACGGCCCGGCAAGCTCCATGCCGACAAGGGCTACGACTATGACCACCTGCGCCGTTGGCTCCGTGAGCGCGGCATCCGCCACCGCATCGCTCGCAAGGGCGTCGAGTCCTCACAGCGGCTCGGCCGACATCGATGGGTGGTCGAAAGGACCGTGTCCTGGCTGGCCGGCTGCCGACGCCTCCACCGCCGCTACGAACGCAAGCCCGATCACTTCCTTGCCTTCGTCGGCATAGCCGCAACCCTCATCTGCCACCGCCGCCTCACCAACTGAAACAACGTCTTACTCGTTCTGACGAACCTCGAAGTCAACCGCTGACAGACGATCTACTCCGCAGACAGTTGCCGACGACCAGCGTGAGCACCCCGAGAACCGGTCACACCAGCCCTTTAACCTGCGACTTCAAGTTGGCGGAGGCTCAGTGCCCAACATCGTCGGGTGGTGCGCGCCGGTGCGGTGTGGAACATCGTTGGTGCGCACGGGAGTGGCGTCCACCGGCATCGGGTGCGTACGAGAGTGGAGGCCACCGGGTGGCGCGCACCGGATTTTCTGCACCCGGTGTCGTGCATCGCGCACCGTATGCAGAACATCGTGCGGTGCACTGAGTGGGCGATGCGCAGCATCGTCACCACGGCCGGGCGGTGGAGTGCCACAGCCGGGACAGGGCCTGTGCGTCGCGGCGGGCGGCGGTGTTGCCGATCCGGTTCGAGCGGGCGCGGGGCCGGCGGGACTCCCCGGCGGCGAGACGGCAGCGTCCTGCGTCCTGGAGCCGCCTGCGCTGCTTGCACAGCTCCTGCTTCTTCCGGGCTTTCGACTTCGGTGTCCGGGGCCGCTTCCAGATCGGCTCCCACGGCGGCGGCCCGAACGCCTCGGCCCGCTCCTGGGTGCTCTGCCGCAGGCGCGCAAGATGTCCTCGATCCTCGGGTCCTCCGGTGTGCTCACGCGACTCCTCCTGTGGGTGTCCGGCCGGGCTGCGCGCCGGGCTGCTGGGTGTGTGGCGGCGGGGACGTCACCGGGGTGGGCTGTGGTCGGGGCCGCGGGCGACAGCGCGGTCCCGGACGCCGTCCTTGAGCTTGGCGGTCATCTTGGCGGCGGCCTCGAACACCCGCCGGGTCTGCTCGACCGTGGCGACGTCGGTCGTCTCTTCCTGGTGGCGGCTCGCCTTCCGGTCCGTGCGGGACGGCCGCAGGGAGGGCCTCGGGGCAGCGGGCACGGCGACGGTATGCGGCCGGGCGCGGGAGCCCAGGCGTCCGAGCGGCGCACCGGGTGGACCCGGGCCGTCAGCGCGCCGGCGGCGAGGCGGGCCCTCGCCGCGGGACTCGCGGGCCTTCTCGACGGAGGCGTTCAGGGCGGCCATGAGATCGACGACCTGGCCGCCCGGCTCCGCCGCCTCCGCGGCGGGGGTCGGCTCGCATCCGTGGTGAAACAGGCTGTGCAGCGGGTCTTTACGCCCGCATGCGCCTGCACTACCTTTCGGAAAGATTCAGCAAGGCTCTTCAGTCATCGGCGTCAGGGACGGCGCCGGGGCTTCCCGTGGTCTGCCTTCAGGAGCCGCCATGTCCTCGGTCCACCCTGCCTGCACCCGAAGAGGGCAGCGCCTTGTCCTGCGCGGCGCGACGGTTGGTCTCGCGGCTGCGGCCGCCCTCACTGGTGCCGTTGCTCCCACGCCTCTCGTTCCCCCTGCCGCGGCCGCAGCCTACGGGCCGCTCGGTGCACACTACGATGCCTCCCGGGCAAACGTGCGGTTCCGCATCTACTCCTCCCGCGCCACCCGCATCGAGCTGTACCTCTACGCGGCGCCGACCGGCGCCCAGGAGGCCGCCGCGCTCACGCTCACCAAGGACTCCGCGACCGGAGTCTGGTCCACGACCGTGCCGGTCACCACAATCCGGCAGCAGTACGGCATCACCGGCCCCCTCTACTACGGCTACCGGGTCTGGGGACCCAACTGGCCCTACAATCCAGCGTGGACGAAGGGCTCCACCGCGGGCTTCGTGGCGGACGTGGACGCGGCCGGCAACCGGTTCAACCCGAACAAGCTGCTGACCGACCCCTATGCCCGGGAGCTCACCCACGACCCGCTCACACCGAACGGCCCGTCGAAGACCGTCTACGGCACCGGCCCGTCGTACCGCTCGGTGGACAACGGGGTCCAGGCACCCAAGGGCATCGTGCTGGCGGCCGACGCGACGAGCACCGGAAGCAAGCCGACCCGGGCGCTGAAGGACGACGTCGTCTATGAGGTGCATGTCAGGGGCCTGACGAAGAACGACCCCTCCGTTCCGGCGGCTTATCGGGGTACGTACAAGGGTGCCGGGCTCAAGGCCGCCGACCTTGCGGCGCTCGGGGTCACCGCCGTGGAGTTCCTGCCCGTGCAGGAGACGCAGAACGACGCGATTGACGTCGACCCCACCGGTACCGCGGGCGACAACTACTGGGGCTACGAGACCCTCAACTTCTTTGCCCCGGACCGCCGTTACGCCGCCAACAAGAGTCCGGGCGGGCCGACCCGCGAGTTCCAGGAAATGGTGAAGGCGTTCCACGACGCCGGGATCAAGGTCTTCACGGACGTGGTCTACAACCACGCCGCCGAGGGCGGGCCCTGGAACGCCGGCGACAAGAACACCTACAGCCTGTTCAACATGCGAGGCCTGGACAACCCCACCTACTACTCGCTGACCAGCGACATGCAGGCGTCCTGGGACAACACGGGCGTCAACGGCAACCTCAACACCTACAACCCCGTCACCCGGGCGCTGATCACCGACTCGCTTGCGCACTGGAAGGATACCCTCGGCGTTGACGGCTTCCGCTTCGACCTCGCGCCCGTCCTCGGCAACACCTGCCAGCACGGCTGCTTCCAGTACAGCCGCACCGACCCGAACACCGCGCTCAACCGCATCACCGCGCTCATGCCTCCCCGGCCGGCGGGAGGCGGTGCGGGGACCGACTGGATCGCCGAACCCTGGGCGCTGGGCGACGGCACCTACCAGGTCGGCAACTTCCCCGTCGGCTGGTCCGAATGGAACGACAAGTTCCGTGACACCATGCGCCGCGACCAGAACGCCATGGGCGCGGAGAACGTCACCCCCGGCGACCTGGCCACCCGTTTCGCCGGTTCCTCCGACCTCTACCAGCCGAACGGCCGCGCGCCGTGGAACTCCGTCAACTTCATCGTCGCGCACGATGGCTTCACCCTCGCCGACCTGTACCACTGCAACACGAAGAACAACAACCAGCCCTGGCCGTACGGCCCGTCCGACGGCGGCTCGGACTACAACCTGTCCTGGGACCAGGGCGGCAACCAGGCGGACCAGCGCAAGGCCGCCCGCAACGGCCTGGCCTTCCTGATGCTGTCAGCAGGCACGCCCATGATGACGGGGGGCGACGAGTACCTGCGCTCCGTCAACTGCAACAACAACCCCTACAACCTGGACTCCTCCGCCAACTGGCTGAGCACATCCTGGACCGCCGACCAGAGCACCTTCCGCACCTACACCCAGCGCCTGATCGCCTTCCGCAAGGCCCACCCGGCGCTGCGCCCGGCCGGCTTCTACAGCGCCTCCGACACCAACGGCAACGGCATGGGCCAGCTGGACTGGTTCACCCCCGCCGGCAGCGCACCCGACGGCACCTACTGGGGCAACCCCAACAACCACGCCCTCGCCTGGCGCTACGACGGCACGGAACTCGGCGACCCGAACAGCGCGATCTACGTCGGCTACAACGGGTGGTCCGGCGCTGTCGACTTCACCCTTCCCTCTCCGGGCGCGGGCAAGAACTGGTACCGCGTCACCGACACCTCCACCTGGGCCGAAGGCGCGAACCAGGTCGCCCAGCCCGGAAGTGAGGCGCTGATCGGCGGCGCCGGAACCGTCTACCGGCTGAACGGCCGCGCCACCCTCCTCCTGATCGCCAAGTAACCGCCGTCCCGTGTGGTGGGACGAACTGACCGATCCCGTGCCCGCTCATGATGTCGGACTCATCGACGTGGCGGTAGCGGTCCATGGACAGCGGCGAGGCGTGACCCAGCAGCTTTTGCACTACGTCCCGGTCCACTCCCTCGCGCAGCCAGTGGGTGGCAGCGGAGTGGCGCAACATGTGCGGCCGAGCCGGATGTCCGGCGCGGCGGGCCAGACGGTCGAAGACGTTCTTGGCGTTCGGGTAGGTCATGGCCCGGCCCAGCAGCGGGCGGAAGAGGTTCACGAACACCATGCCTGTCTCGGCCGCCTCGGCCACCGGGTTCCGTTCGTGCTGGTAGTCGATGTAGAGGGAGACGATGTCGGGGGTGACGGGGAGGTAGCGGGGGTGTCTGGACTTGGCCAGGGCCCGGTTCGGGTTGTCCGTACGGCGCCGCACATGAACGTGCGGGCCCTCCACAACCTGCTAGCCACACCACAACAGCCGCTTGGTCACCCCTGCCCTCGGCACCGGTCACGGACCGGGAACTGGAGCTCGCCGAAGTCCTGTGTGAGTGGGCGGTGGGGTGGCAGGGGGTAGGCGTCAGCGGGATCGCGGTGTGGATGTCCCGTTTCGGCCGCGAGCCGGGCCAGTTCGAGTTTCCAGGCCCGGGTGCGATAGCCATTGGAGCCGCCCGCGTCGGCTGTGATCAGCAGCCGTGCCGCCTGCGGGTAGGCAGCCTGGCCCTGGCCGTGCCACCAGCGGCGGATCGACTCCACGGCGAACGCGGCGGTGTCGTAATCGGTGCCGACGTTGACCCAGCCAGTGTTCACCGCGACGTCGTAGATCCCGTAGGGGACAGCCTTGCCCAGATGCGGGTCGGCGAAGTCATGCACGCTCACCGGCGCCGGCTCACCCGTCGGCCGCCACTGGCAGCCGTCGTTCATGAACGCGCCGACGAGCTCCTTCTTCTTCGTGTCCACGCTGATCACCGGCTGGCCGGCGTCCCGGTGCTCGCGGGCCTGCTCGTTGAGATAGCGGAACTGGGCGTCGCGGTCCGGGTGCTGGCTGCCCTCGATCGTCTTGGCGTTGGCCCGCAGGCTGAAGCCCTCCTCCCGCAGCAGGCCGGCGACGGTGTCGGCACTGACGCGGTGCCCCGCCCGGGTCAGCTCCTGCGCCAGCGTGCGGGTGGACTTCACCGTCCACCGCAGCGGCGACATCGGGTCACCCCGTACATCCGGCTCAACCAGCGCCAACAGCACAGGCCGCAGCCCCGGATCCAGATCCGCGACCCGTTTGCGGCCCCCGCCCGGACGACGCACCCGCCCCAGCGGCTCCTCACCCGCCTCAAGTTCGAACACACCTTTGCGGACCGTCGTCTCACTGACCGCAGCGGACCGTGCCACGGCCCGAACACCGCCGTGTCCCAGCGCCCGGGCCTCCGCAGCCATCAGCAGCCGCCGCTGCCGCTCGTCCAGATGCGGGAACAACACCGCGAACTCCACAGCGAGTTGGTCACGAGTCTCGTCCGGGATGCACATACCACACCAACGAGCTTCAGGACGAGAAGCAACACCTTGATTCCCTGCAAGCCCTTAGGGGATGGCCACCGGCTGCACGGAAAGGTCGATGGTGAACGCCACCCGGTCGAATCCGGGGCCGTCGTAGTCCGGCTTCACGGCTGAGGCCGTGAAGCCGAGTCGGGTGTGAAATGCCCGCGACGCAGTGTTCTCCGGGCTGGTGATGCAGTGCACGTAACGGCGCCCGTGTGACCGAGCGAGCGCGAAGAAGGCCCGGTAAAGGGCACGCCCGACACCCTGCCCGTGCAGCGCCGGGTCGACACCGACGAAGTGCACATAGGCGGTTTCGGGCTCTGTCTGCGACAGGAAGCCGACCAGGAAGGCGGCAACTTCTCCACTGCCGCGTTCGACCAGAAAACTGGTGGTGGTGAAGTGCTGGAAGTACAGCCGGGGCAGAAGCAGCGCACGTTCCGTCGCCCCTGCCTCCCCCTTCAGGCCACCCCCCGTACGGCAGGGGCGAGAACTCGGGCGGGTTGGCGAACCTGCCCACGCGTTCCCCGGCCACGTCTACGTACAGCCCGTAGAACCCGTCATCGTCCCCCGCCCACGGCACATGGGTCCGCAACCTCGCGTCACCGATCCCCGGCCCCGGATTCGCGTACAGGGTGTGCGCGTGCTCCATCCGTTCAAGGGAATACAGCGCGCCGTGAGGAAGGAACGCGGAAGGGTCCACTTCGCCCTCCACCTCGAACCACTCCGCCCCGTCATGAAGACTCAGCAGCGCCCGCAGCTCGCTGGGAATGGTCACGTTCATGTTCGCCTCCGCGGCGGCGAGTTCCGCCTTCCCCACGGGTGGCCGAAGCGCCCGGTACGACATGGGGGCATGCTCGCTCAGCCACGTCTCGATGCGGCCCAACGCGACGTCCACCCGGGCTTGTTCGCTCATCCTGTTCTTACCTTCCTTCTTGGGCCTGTGTGCCGTCGGCGCACAGGCGGACCGTTATGCGGGCAGGGCTGGGGTCTGGGCTCTGATGCGCCCGGTAGTGGGCGGCGAGCTCCTCGCACGTCATACGGCCCAGGCTGCAGGGGGCGAAGTCCGCGTCTTTGCCACACCCTGGAGTGGGGACAACCGGTGTCGAAGACGAGGCACTGAAGTCGACTCCGGACCCGGTCGGGCGGGGCTCCACACTGGCGTTGAGAACCTGCGTGGCCGCGGCCCCAGTGACAGCGACCACCGCGGCAGCTGCCAGGAGCCAGCGTTTCGCCCGTCGGAGTCGAGGCTGTTGCCGAACACCGTCGTCGGTCACTGGCCCGTGTCCAACTTCCAGTTGAGATGGCGTGCCGAGGGCTCGCCGTCTGGTTGGGAAGCAAGCGAATATTCACGCGAATACGGCATAGGGGATCTGGCCTCCAGGGACCCAGCCATGAGTCCGGCCATCTCCCTCAGATTCATCCAGCGGACGTACCCCCAGAAATCAAGGCCGTAGTCGATCTCCAGGACGACACGGCAAGTATCGCCGGGCCGGTGGTCGATGAGGAGGCTCGCCTCCGTGTTCGTGCCTGCGATGCGGAACCAGATCGGGTCCGCCCATGGAGTCAGGCCGAAATCTTTGATCTCTTCCCCGGCAAACTGGTCGTGGAACTCTTCGAGCATGTCCGCCATGCCCCCAGCCCGCCCTTGAGTACTTCGATGTCGTACGGGACGTAGCCGCCTGGCCAGACGGGCGCGCCATGCTCGTGCGCGCCATCGTGGATGCTGAGCCACTGCACGGGATGCGGATGGAGCGGGTACGGAATGGCGTCCAGGAGGGACTGGATGGCCTCTTCGGAAGCAGGCGGGTGCACCGCGGAAAGAGCACTGGTGCACTGATGCTCTCGAAGCCAGATCTCGATGCGCTCCCAGGCGCGTATGAGGTCGTCCACCACCGCATCCTGACACACAGATGGATCCCCAAGAGGGATGGGACAACCGCTTGCCGCCTGCCCGCGGGCGGTAGGAATCAGACAGGTGTCGACGTTGGTGGCGAGTGCATCAGACGGGTACCGCGCTGGGCGACGTGTCGGGCGACGGCGTCGACGCTGGGGCGTGTGTACCGCTCCAGAGAGCGGACGGAGCGTGCCGGGACCGTGCGAGCAGCATCGGGGGGCGGTGCCGTCCCGATCCCCGCATCACCCTGGAGTTCAGGGAGTTGCGGGGATCGGGGGTTTTGGGGTGCTGAAGGCAAGGTTCTTCGAGGCGCTGGACAGGGAGGACGGCAGCATCACCGCTGCCGCTCGCGCAGTCGGAGTGAACCGCAATACGGCGTTCGGATGGGCCCGTCAGGCCGGTGTCTGCGGTCGTGGCAAGCCCGGCACGGCCGGGCATCCCGGTCGGGCGGAGTACGAGCGGCTGCGTGCGGCCGGAGTCCGACGCCGCGACGCCGCCGCGCAGGCCGGCGTCCACGAGCGCACGGCCCAGGACTGGGACCAGGGCATCCGGCAGATCGGCCATTCGCGACTGCACGCTGACGGCCGTCTGATCGACTATAAGACCGGTGTGACCACCATCGGCGCCAGCGCAACCGAGCCGTCCCTCGCGGTGGTCGACGCGCGGCTGCACTCCCGGTTCCTGAACGTGACCGAGCGGGAGACGATCGCTGACATGCACCGGGCCGGCCACTCGCTGCGGGCGATTGGACGGGCTCTGGGGCGACCGGCGTCCACGATCAAGCGGGAGATCGACGCCCGGGCGGTCGACGGCGTCTGCCGGCCGCACCGGGCCCATGGGCCGGGCCGGGAGCCGGTCACGGCCCAAGGACTCCAAGCTCGCCCAGGACGGCCCGCTCCGCCGGTTCGTCGCGGACAAGCTGCGGGAACAGTGGTCACCCGAGCAGACCTGTCACGCTCTGGTCATCGAGTTCCCCGACGACGAGAGCATGCGCGTGAGTCCGGAAACGATCTACCAGGCGATCTACGTCCAGGCCCGTGGCGGCCTGCGCCGCGAAGTCGCGGTCGCACTGCGCAGCGGGCGCACCCGCCGCAAGCCCCGCCGCAGCCCGGAGCAGCGCACCCGCCGGTTCGTCGACGAGATGGTGATGATCTCCGAGCGTCCTGCCGAGGTGGAGGACCGGGCGGTTCCCGGCCACTGGGAAGGCGACCTGATCGTCGGCCCTCGAAGCGACAGCGCGATCGTGACCCTGGTCGAGCGCTCCACCCGCTACGTGATGCTCGGGCATCTGGTCGGCGGGCACACCGCCGAGGAGGTCCGCGACGTGCTGGTGCCGCTGATCCAGACCCTGCCCGAGCACCTGCGCGGCTCGCTGACCTGGGACCAGGGCTGCGAGATGGCCGCGCACGAGCAGTTCACCGTGGCCACGGGAGTACCGGTCTACTTCTGCGATCCTCACTCCCCTTGGCAGCGCGGGTCGAACGAGAACACGAACGGCCTGCTGCGGCAGTACTTCCCCAAGGGCACCGACCTGTCCCTGCACAGCGCCGAAGACCTCGAACACGTCGCCCAGCAACTCAACGGCCGGCCACGCAAAACGCTCGGCTGGAGAACCCCAGCCGAGCGCCTGCGTGATCTACTGACAGCCGCGTAAGCCATCAGGTGTTGCGAGGACCCCGAGAATCCGCCACGGGCGGTCCGGGGCGTAGCCGTCGTATCAGGTCCCCGTCTACGCAGGACCCCCCGTCTGAGCAAGCCGACGGGGGTCCTCACGCATCACGAGCGATCACAGACGCCCCTATGACTGGGGTTCGGTGGATACCGTCCTGACCAGGTTGAAGACCTCTCGGGCGGCATATCGCTTGAGGCATCGGATGATCTCACGTCGGGTCTTGCCCTCCTGGGTGCGGCGTTCGTAGTACGCCTGGGTGCGGGGGTCGAAGCGCAGCCGGGTGAAGACGATGCGGTGCAGGGCGGCGTTGGCTTGCCGGTCGCCGCCGTGGCTGAGCCGGCGCGAGCTCCGACGGCCGGAGGAGTACTCGACGGGACTGACTCCACACAATGCGGCGCAGGACGCCTCGGTGTTCAGCCGCTCGGGGTTGTCTCCCATGGTGATCAGGAGAGTGACGGCGCTGTCCGGGCCGATGCCCACCGGCACGAGTAGCTGCGGGGCGTGGCGCTCGACGAGCCGGGTCAGGCGCTGATTGAGCTCATAGATCTGCCCGGTGAGCTGCTCGATGCGCTGGGCCAGCAGGCTCAGCGTGACGCGGGTGGCCCGGGCCACGACGTCCTCGTCGTCCCCGACATCGGGCACAACACCAACCGGCCCTTGTGTCGAACCGTCAGGGCCGCCAACGAGAGTCGCCCCTGCGGCTGCCGAGCCCTGGCCTGCCGCAGCACCGATCTCACTACCTGCCGACTCCGTCGCCGTCCGTGCCGCGCGTACCGAGTCCTTCGGTGTCCGACACGCACCAAAATCCACTCCCCCTTTCGTTGTCACGTCCTCGATAGCCGGTAACTTCCTCCACGAGTCCGGGTTCCACCCGGCAGGTCAGGCGCAGACCGTCAAGGTCCGGGACGGACGGACCCAGGTGCGGGCAGGCGCTGTGATCGGCGCGGGCACGACGGTCGCCGGATACATCGAGGTCAGGTGGCGGACGAGGACGCCGCGCTGTCCTGGGCCGAGCGGGTGCCGACGGCTCGCTACGGGCAGGTCGAGGTCCGCCGGATCGTCGAGTACTAGGCAGCCCAGTTTCTGACCGGTCACGGATGCAGCGATGAGTCTGCCCGGATCGGAGAGTCTTACCACCGTTGTCGACAACACAGGAGGAACGCATGGCTCAGCTACTGAAAGTTCAGAACTTCACCGTCTCGAGTGACGGATTCGGGGCCGGTGAGGGCCAGAGTCTTGAGCGTCCTTTCGGCCACGCCGATCCCGGGAAGCTGGTCGCCTGGGCCGGCGCCACGGCGAGCTGGCCCGGGCGCGCCGACCCCGGTGGCAGCCGTGGCCTCGACGACTACTTCACGCGGGACTACGCGCGCAATATCGGCGCCGAGATCATGGGCCGCAACAAGTTCGGTCCCCAGCGCGGCCCCTGGCAGGACCACGAGTGGCAGGGCTGGTGGGGTGACGAACCTCCGTTCCACACCCCGGTGTTCGTCATGACCCACCACAAGCGTCCTTCGTTCACGCTCTCCGACACGACCTTCCACTTCGTCGACGGCGACCCGGCCACGGTCCTCGAACAGGCGCGGGACGCGGCGCAGGGCAAGGACGTCCGGCTCGGCGGCGGGGCCACCACCATCCGGCAGTTCCTCGACGGCGACCTCGTCGACACCCTGCACGTGGCGGTCTCACCGCTGAAGCTCGACTCCGGGGCACGCCTCTGGGAGTCACCCGACGAGCTGCTCGACCGCTTCCACCTCGATGTCGTACCCAGCCCGAGCGGCGTGACTCACCACCTGTTCTGGCGGAAGTGATTCGCTCGGTCAAGCCTCAATCGAGGAGTCCGGCGTGATGGGCGAGGATGGCCGCCTGGACGCGATTGGTACAGGTGAGCTTGGTGAGGATCCGGCTGACATGGGTCTTCACCGTCGCCTCGCTCATCCCGAGGGCGGCGGCGATGTCGGTGTTGGACAACCCGCCGCCCAGCTCCGCGAGCACCTCGCCCTCCTTCGCCGTCAGCACCTGGATTCGTTCGCGGGCCTCCGTCCTGCGACGGTCGTCCCGCGTATCGCGCGCGTCGTCGGCCGCGAAGTGCCGCAGCAGTAGCCGGGTCACCCGGGGCGCGAGCATCGCGTCGCCGCGCGCGGCGCTGCGCACCCCGGTGATCATCTCCTCCGCCGATGCGTCCTTGAGCAGAAAGCCCACAGCGCCGTTGCGGATCGCCGCGCGTACGTATTCATCCAGGTCGAAGGTGGTGAGGACCACGACGCGTGGGGCGGAGGCAGCCTGTGTGATCCGCTCGGTGGCGGTCAGCCCGTCGGCCCCCGGCATCCGGATGTCCATCAGGACCACGTCGGGCCGCAGGGCCGCGGCCATGCGCTGAGCGGCGGCGCCGTCGGCGGCCTCGCCCACCACCGTCAGATCGGGTGCGGACTCCATGATGGTGCGCAGCATCGAGCGCACCATCCACTCGTCGTCCACGATCAGCACGCGCGTCGGGTCGCTCCCGCTCATCGGACTGCCTCCGGCCTGAGCGCATTCGGGTCGAGCGGGACCTGCGCGGAGATCTCGAATCCGCCCTCCGAGGTCGGCCGGGCTTCCAGGGTGCCGCCCAGGAGCCGGATCCGCTCGGCGATGCCGAGCAGTCCGTGGCCACCGCCCGGCAGTCCGTGCTCGGGTCCGGCGGCGCCCTGCTCATTGGTCACCGCCAGGTGCAGCCGCTGCGGCGTGCAGGAGATCCGGACGCGGGTCCTGGCCCGTCCCGCGTGCTTGCGGACGTTGCTCAGGGCCTCTTGGACGACGCGGTAGACGGCGTGCTCGATCAGGGCGGGCAGACCCGCGGGCACCGCTCCATTGGGATCGGCCGTCTCCAGGGTGACCGGAGTGCCCGCACGGCGCGAGGCATCGACCAACGCTTCCAGGTCGGCCAGACCGGGCTGCGGCGCGGTCGGCGCCGCCTCGTCGGCGCGCAGCACACCCACCAGCGAGCGGAGTTCGGTCAGTGCCTCGCGTCCGATGGCGCCGATCTGCCGGCCGATGGTGACGGCGTTGTCGCCGTGGGTCGCCTCCAGTGCTGTGGCATGCAGCACGATCAGCGACACCCTGTGGGTGACGACATCGTGCATGTCGCGGGCGATCTGGGCGCGCTCGTCGCTGCGTGCCCGCTCCACCCGCTGCTGCTGCTCACGCTCGGCGCGGTCCGCCCGCTCGCCCAGCCCCACCAGCAACTCGCGGCGCGTTCCCGCGTACAGCCCGATCAGTGCCGGTACGACACCGATCACCAGGCCCATGGGGGCGCTGGCATCGGGGCCGCCCATCCGCCAGACCGGGACGATCACCACCGCCAGGACGGCGGTGGTGGCGACCGCCGACTTGCGCCAGGAGGCCGTCCGTTCCGCCAGCGTGAACTGGGCGAGCATCACCACGATCCAGGCCGACAGGACCACAAAGGCGGCAAGTGCGGCGACCAACAGCAGCTCAGGACGGCGTTGTCGCTGCCAGACCGCAGCGCCGACCAGCAGGCCAAGGCCGGCGGCCAGCCACAGGGGCGGCTGCCCGCCGGGATGGTCGACATACGCGAAGTTCGCCGAACCACCGTCCCGGGTAGCCGTGCTGACGGCCACGGCCACTGCGACCAGCACCTCGATGACCGGGTGGAAGCGTCTGACGGCCGCCGCGTACCGGGGACTTCGTTCCATGACGCACGACCCTAACCGGGCCGCGAACCGGGAAGGGTCAGCCTTTCGTCGTAGGCGGACGGGTGCGGCCTGCACCTTTCCGCCGATCGGCGGGCGGGGAATGGCCGATGTCCGGGAGGTGCCGCCCGGACGACGCTGCGGGCATGACCCACACGAATCCCCATAGCCCCGCACGGCCCACGGAGCCCGGCCCGATTACCGGCCTGAACGGCGCCCCGCGTCGGCGGTACAGCGGTGCGTCGCGGGCGGCGCAAGGCGTCTTTGCCCTCTTCTGCCTGGCCGCAGCTGTCGTACTGTACGTCCGCCCGGAGCCCGCGTTCCCCGTGCTCCAGACCGCCGGAGTGATCGGGTATCTGCTGGCGGCGCCGCTGGTGGCCGTCGCCGGATGGGCGCTGGGACAGCCGGCGTCCGGGGCCCGTGCCCGCCGGACGCTGATCGTCTTTCACCTTGCCTTCGTCCCATTGCAGTTCCTCTTCAGCTTCGGCAACTACGAACCGCTGGGAGGGATGCTCGCCTCGGCGGTGCTTGCCGTGCTGATGAAGCCGCGCTTCGGGCAGTTGGGGCGCCGGGCGCGCAAGGTCTGGCTGATGCTGCACATCGGTTTCAGCGTCAGCTGGCTGGGCCTTTCGCTGGCGATGGCGGTCATGTCCGTCGTGGGGCTGACCGCCGACGGACGCGGAACGCGGAGTGCCGCGTACGACATCATGCACCTGTTCGACCTCGCACTGGTCATCCCGAGCATGGCGCTGGCCCTGATCACCGGTGTCGTCGTCTCCGTGGGCACGCCGTGGGGGTTGGTCCGGCACTGGTGGGTGCTGCTGAAGTTCGTGATCGCCCTGAGCCTGCCGCTGTTCGCGGCCTTCTTCGAGCACAAGTGGATCAAGGAGCTCCGGGCTCTCGGCCCTTCCCAGGAGCCCGGCCGCACGGGCCTCACCCTGACGGTCTGCCTGGTTGTCTTCACGGTTCTGCTGTGGACCGCGGTGTTCCTCTCCGTCTTCAAGCCCGGCGGCAGGACCCACTGGGGTCGCCGGGCCGCGGCGGCGCGATCCACGGACCTGCGTCCGAAGCGGGTGCCCGCAGCGCAGACGCCGATGACCGTGGCCGCCGTCCGCCGAGCCGCCGAGCAGGTCGTGGAACTGGAGCTGCGGCGCCCGGAGGGCGGGGAGTTGCCGGCCTGGCAGCCGGGGGCCCATGTCGACCTGGTCCTGCCGTCGGGGACGGTACGCCAGTACTCGCTGTGCGGTGATCCCGAGCGGCGGGATGTCTACCGGATCGCGGTACTGCGCGAACCGCGTGGCCGCGGCGGCTCGGTCGAGGCGCACACCCTTGCACCCGGTACGGCTGTCGCGGTGCGCGGCCCCCGCAACCACTTCCCCCTCGCCGATGCCCCGTCCTATCTGTTCCTGGCGGGCGGCGTCGGCATCGCACCGCTCCTGCCGATGATCCGCCGGTTGGAGTGCCGGGGCGTCGATTGGCGGCTGGTCTACCGGGGTGGATCACGGCGGGCCATGGCCTACGCCGACGACCTCCTGCGCGACCACCCGGACCGGGTCCTGGTGTCGGCCTCGGACACAGATCCACGCCCCGACCTTGCCGGGCTCCTGGCCGGCGCGCCGCGTGGCGTCGCGGTGTACTGCTGCGGGCCCGCCCCGCTGATGGACGCGGTCGCGGCGGCCATGCCCTCGGCCTGCCCTCGAGGGCGACTGCACCTGGAGCGCTTCGCCGCTTCCGCGCGGTCCGGTGCGGGATCGGACACGCCCTTCGAGGCCGAGCTCGCCCGCAGCGGCAGGGTCGTTCCGGTGCCCGCGGGCACCAGCCTGCTGACCGCCCTCCAGGAGGCCGAGCCCACACTGGACTTCTCCTGCGAGGACGGGCTCTGCGGCAGCTGCGCGACCCGGGTGCTCGACGGTGTGCCCGACCACCGTGACCACGTCCTCCAGCCCCATGAGCGCGCCCGCAGGGACGTCATCCACCCGTGCGTGTCGCGGGCGCACGGCCCCCGGATCGTCCTGGATCTGTGAAGCCCGCCGCCGCCCTTCGGCACATGTCAGGCCGCTGCCACCACAGCCCCCTTCGCACGACGAACCACACACGATTCGACGACATCCGCAGCAACCCTGGGAGTACGACGTGAACCGCCGCATCAGCCGACGCACCCTGTTGAAAGCCGGAGGGCGCACCGTGGCCGTCGCAGCGGCGGCCGCCGGCGGGGTGGTGGGATGGATGTACACGACGGCAGACATCGACACCGCCGGAGAGGTCGAGTTCACCAACCGCCTCGCCATCCCGCCGCTGGACACCGGCCGCCGCGACTCCTCGGGCCGACGGGTGTTCAACCTGCGCGCGGCCAAAGGGGAACACCGCCTGCGCCCCGGTCGTACGACCGAGACCTGGGGGCTCAACGCCCCCTACCTCGGGCCGACCCTGCGGGCCGCCCGCGGCGACACAGTGGTGGTGAACCTGCGCAACGACCTGCCCGAGACGACGAGCCTGCACTGGCACGGAATGCACCTGCCCGCGCGAATGGACGGCGGCCCGCACCAGGCCGTCGAACCAGGCAAAACCTGGTCCCCGACCTGGACCGTCGACCAGCCGGCTGCCACCCTCTGGTACCACCCCCATCCGCACGAGCAGACCGCCCGGCACGTCTACCGCGGCATGGCGGGCATGTTCATCATCGACGAGGCCGACGCCGGCGCCGAGCCGGATGCCGCCCGAGGTGCCCTGCCGAACCGCTACGGCGTGGACGACATCCCCGTCATCGTGCAGGACAAGCGCCTTGACGGCGACAACCAGCTCGATGAGAGCGCACCCCGGATGAGCGGCGTGGGTATCCTCGGTGACCTGATCTGCGTCAACGGCACCACCGCGCCGTACCACCGGGTCACGACCGAGCGGATCCGGCTGCGGCTGCTCAACGCCTCCAACGCCCGCTTCTACCGGTTCGGCTTTGCCGACGACCGGCCGTTCGCACTCGTCGGTACCGACGGCGGGCTGCTGCCCACCCCGCACGAGACGCGGCGCATCCAGCTCTCCCCGGCCGAGCGCGCCGAGATCGTGGTCACTCTGGAGCCCGGTGAGCGGGCCGTCCTGCGTAGCTTTCCCCCGGACCTCGATCTGAACTTCTGGGACCGCCGCTTCAACGGCTGTGACGACACCCTGGACATCCTCCAGCTGCGGGCCGCGCCCCGCCTGGCGCCCTCACCCAAGCTGCCGCAGCGGCTTGCCGAGGCACCCGCACTGGCCGCCAAGAGCACGAAAGTTGACCGCACGTTCGAGCTGTCGGGCTTTTCCGTCAACGGCAAGAGCATGAACATGAGACGCATCGACTTCACCGCTCCACGGGACACCACCGAGGTCTGGGAGGTCACCGCCAGCGACGCGGTACAGCACAACTTCCATGTCCACGATGTCCAGTTCCAGGTCCTGTCCGTCGGCGGAAAGCAGCCGCCGCCTGAACTCGGCGGCTGGAAGGACACCATCCACACCCCACCCGGCGTGCCGATCCGCCTCGCCCTGCGGTTCCGCGACCACAGCGACCCCAGGTTCCCGTACATGTACCACTGCCATGTGCTGTACCACGAGGACCAGGGCCTGATGGGCCAGTTCGTGGTGGTCGCCCCTGGCCAGAAGCCCGACAGAGTCGGCGGTGGACCCAGCCACAACCATGGCCACTCCTGAGGACCGCCACCATGATGAGCTCCAACGCCGCACACTCGATCTGCGTATCCTCGTTGGACTTCTAGGTTTCGATGTCATCGAGTAGACCGGACTGTGCCAGGCGGTAGGCGAGTTGGGCCCGGCTGCGGCTGCCGAGCTGGTCCGAGACGGCTTTGACGTGGTTGGCGACGGTGCGTGTGCTCATCCCGAGCCGCGCCGCGATGGCCCGGTCGGTGTGCCCGTCCACCATGAGGCGCAGCACGGTGCGGCGCTTCCTGTCGGTCAGTGGCGCGGGGCGGGACTGGGGCGTGCCGAAAGTCACCGGGTCGGCTCGGTCCCAGGCGTGGTCGAAGACCCGGGCAAGGTACCTGACGATCCCGGGATGTTCGATGAGCAGCGCGTTCTCCCGTTGGTCCACGCGCGGATCGGGGATGAACGCGATCGTCCGGTCATAGATGACGAGGCGGTCGAAGAGTTCGTCCACGGTGCGGATCTGGCCGCCGACCGCGGTCAGTTGCTCCATGTAGGCGAGTGTGGGGGCGTCGGACCGGGCCGAGTGCTGGTACAGGGTCCGCCGCCGGACCCCCCGGCCGATCATGTCGAACTCCCAGGGCAGGACAGTGGCCAGCACGGCCTGTGGGCGGGCGCCGCCGGGCTGCAGGGTGAGTGCCTCTTCGCGGCAGTTGTCGGCTGCTTCCCGCAGCGCCGCGTAGATGGTGGTCTGACCCTGCAACAGGCGTCCGGAGGCGGCGGTCCGCTGCCGTACCTCGTCGTAGATCCGCTCGGCCTCGGCGAAGGAGTCCTGGATGCGCAGCAGGGTCTGCTGCTGGTCGAGGATCTCCTGCTGAACGGGCCGGGTGTGATGGGATGCGGCGATGTCCGGCGGCACCGGAGCGTGCGCAGTGGGATCGTCCGCTATCGGCCGCACGAGGCCGGTCCGGGTGAGGCATTCCGGGATCTCACCCAAGATTCGACCTCGCGTCACCGCCTCGCGGTAGCGAGCGATCCCGAGGCCACATAGTCGTGTGCCGGCGTTCTGTCGGTTTCCATCCGGCTTTCCGCACATGAGTCCCCCGTTCATGTTCGTGCACTGCTGAATCTTGAAGGGTGCCGGGCCCGCGCCGACATCGCAATCGCCTGCATGATCGGTCGTGCCGCCGGGTGACACGATCGCTGTCACGCGAGAACGGTTGGTTGCGGCAGGACCGTGGCGGAGAAGGGCTGCTTGGGCAGGGCCTGACAACAACGAGGGGAACCATGAAAGTGAATGTGCGACGTCTATTGCCCGTGCCGCGTTCGTCCGCGTCCAGGAAGGCCGTATCGCTCGCTCTGGTCGGCGCGGGCGTCGTCGGCGCCACGGTGCTGACCGTCACCCCGGCGTCCGCGCTGAGCTGGAAGTGCGATTCCAGCTCCCGCACCATCGACGACGCGTCGTACTCCGGTCCCGCGGGCGACAACTGGGACTTCACGGTCAAGAACTGCGTGGCCCGGTCCGGCGGTTATGTCTACTCCAAGGCCAAGGTGACCTGGGACGCGCCTCCGTGGTACGCCGGAACCGACCTGTCAAACACCTTCGACAGCGCGTACTTCCGACTGTACGTCAAGCACGCGGACGCCGGTGCGGACACCGTCCTGGGCAAAAAGACCTTCTACATCCAGGACAACCTGGCCGCCATGAACGGCGCCGGCAACGGCTCATGGACCACGTCGACGGCCAAGAAGTACGTGGGCGGCAAGAGCGCCTACGCCGATGGCGCGCTCAAGCTCAACTGGAACAACGACGGCAAGGGCCTTCGCCACTACGGCTTCAGCGGCACCCGATCGGTCTGACGCCTCACCGGCATTGCCGCTCAGCCGTCTCTGAACACCGTGGGTTCAGTGCGCCGTTCCGGCCGGTGAAGCCACACCGATCTGCCCGCCGACCACGAGCGCGGCGGGCAGATCGGAGCACGACCGATGATTTCCCGCGTGGTCCAGAGTCAATGAACCGTAACCGCAAGGCGGTGACGGGACCCGCAACAGCTAACCAGGAGATCTTGAGATGCGTACGTTGATCAGCACCGCTTTCGTCTCGCTCGACGGTGTCGTGGAGGCCCCGGGCGGCGAGCCCGGCTACCGCAACTCCGGCTGGACCTTCAAGGACATCGAGTTCGTCCTGGAGGCCTTCGAGATCAAGGGCCGGGAGCAGCAGGAGGCCACGGCGATGCTGTTCGGCCGGACCAGCTATGAGGCGTTCAGCCCGGTCTGGCCGGGCATGGAGGAGTTCGCCCACTACAAGGACATGCCGAAGTACGTCGTCTCCACCAGCCTCACCGAGGACGCCCTGGTCTCGGGCTGGGGGGAGAACACCATCCTGCGCTCCCTCGACGAAGTGGCCGCGCTGAAGAAGACCGAGGGCGGGCCGATCATCATGCACGGCAGCGCCACCCTGAACCGGAACCTCTCCGACGCCGGTCTGATCGACCGCTACCACCTGCTCGTCTTCCCGCTGCTGCTCGGCGCCGGCAAGCGGCTGTTCAGCGACACGGACAAGGACACCCAGCAGCTGAAGCTCGTCGAGCACGAGGCGTACGCCAACGGCCTGCAGAAGAACGTCTTCGACGTCATCCACTGACAGGCTCCCGCGCTCGCCCTGCTGTCGAGCGGGGTCTGGTGCGTGCAGACGCAAGCCGGAGGAGCGAGTCGACGCGAAGCGTCGGCGACCGCCGACAGCGCCGGAGAGGGCCCCGGTCCTTTAGACCTTGGGGCAGCGCCTGCCAGGGCACGCGGCTGCGGCAAGATCCGCCGGACAGACCCCAAGGGACACTGATGAATCGGCCATCAACCTCTGCGGTGCCGCCGGAGGATTGGGCACCCGCTTGGGTAGCTGGCCACCCCGCTCTAACTGGCCTGACAAAGCCGTTGGACGTGGCGGTGGGTGATCAGGCAGACGGCGAGGCCGAGGAAGGCTTCGTGGGTGTCGTCGCGTCGTTCCCAGCGGATGCGCAGGCGGCGGAAGCCGTGCAGCCAGGAGATCGTGCGCTCGACGACATGGCGGAAGATGCCCGGGCCGGTGCCGCGTGGCTGGCCCCGCTCCGCGATGACGGGGCGGATCCCGCACTGCCAGAGCAGACGACGGTACGTGTCGTGGTCGTAGCCACGGTCGGCCCGGAGGGCATCCGGCCGTCGGCGCGGTGTTCCGACTCGGCCCGCGGTGGCCGGGATCTTGTCGAGGAGCGGCAGGAGTTGAGTCACGTCATTGCGGTTTCCGCCGGTCAGCGACACCGCGAGCGGGATGCCCTGCACGTCGACGATGAGGTGGTGCTTGCTGCCCGGCCGTGCGCGGTCGACCGGGCTGGGCCCGCTTTTGGGCCCCTGCGAGCGGCCGGGAGCCTGGAGGGAGCATCCAAGGCGTTTGGATGCTCACGGGCACAGGGCTACAGCCTGGTTCGCCAGGGGAAGTTTCCGTGCCGTGTGCTGCGCATCGGCCGTCGTACACGTGTCGTCACCGCCTCCTTGCTCCGCGTACTCGAAAGCGGCGAGCCGGAGTACAGCGGTGCCCACGCCGGACGCTGAACGCCATCGCAAGCCGCCGCACGACGACCCCCGCCGGAGTAAACCGGGGGGCGTCGTCTTCACGCTCTCACACAGCTCTCACCGACTGAGCGGACTCCCCCGCATGTGAGGTTCTGACCTGGTATTAAGCCCTTGCGCTGGATCAGCTGGACGCCTCTGGACGGTCCCTACGACTTGTGCCATGTGGTACCGAGCGACGGCCCGAGGACCTGGACCGGAGCGTCTTCTGGCCCGTCAACGCGGTATTGCAGGGTGTTCGGTGGTGTCTCACTCACGCCCCGGACCCTCTCACGTATCACGGAAGCCCCGTGGCGGGGGCTCGCAGGAAGGCGGACCGCATCATGCCACGAGAGCCCGAACCTCCCAGGTCACGTCGCCTTTCAGGGCATCCTTCTACGCCCGGTGGGCGGTAGTTCGCAGATCCGCTTTCAGGTCAGAGAGGCGGTGCAGACCCCTCGACGAAGCGGGCAAGCTCCTCTGCGGCACCGCGTGGCAGGCCGGCGACCGAGGCCTCCGGCAATGTCGTGATGACGGTCCGCAGCCGCGCGCCGGACTCCGGCAGCAGGGCCCAGGCCGAGGCAGGGGCACTGGCGGCGGCGAGCAGCAGGTCGCCCTCGTAGAAGTAGGTGTCGAGCAGCGGCTCCTCGATCAGCAGGCGCACAGCGAGTGGGAGGACGTAGGGCAGTGCCACCTGCTGTGAAATGAGGGTGCGCAGGTCTGCCGGACCGAGTTCGCCCAAGGGAACACACCGAAGTCGATGCACGGTGCGCACCAAACGGGTCGCATCAGCGGCAGGAGGCGCCCACCGGGGTGGGTCCAACTCGTCGAGCGTGCGGTCGAGATGCAGCAGATGGTCCATGCGATTCATTCTCACCGGACCGCTGCGTACCCTCAGGCCGGACAAGTGGAATACCTCGCGTGCCACGTATCGCTTGAGGCAGCTGACGACCTGTAGCCGAAAGCCACCTGCGCGTACGGCAGTTACCAGTCCGAATGATCAAGTACGAGGACGCGTTCGGGCCCGGGATCAGGGATCGAGCTAGGGTGCTCCCATGCTCGACGACGTGACCATTCGGAAGGCCACAGCGGATCTACTCTCCGCGCCCCGGTCCCTCAGTCGCTCGGCTACCACCCTGCCCACGACCGCAGGGGTGTACGCCTGGTGGGCGCCGCCCGAGGTCCTGGCTTCCTTCCCCGGACCGGTCAACTCCGGTGATGCCGGACGCCGACTGCTCTACCTGGGCAAGGCCGGCCGACTGCGGTCCCGCGTCGTGTCAAACCATCTGAGGGACTCGGGACGGTCCACCCTGCGCCGGACCCTGGCCGGACTCCTCATGCCAACCGAGGGCTATGGCACTACCTGGACCGATCGTGTCGTCCTGTTCCCCGAGGACGAGCAGCGCCTCACCCACTGGATGCATCAACACCTCACCCTCACCTGGAGTGAGCACGCCGACCCCGTCCCAGTGGAGAAGGAACTGATCTCCCGTCTGCACCCGCCGCTGAATGTCGACGGAGCGGAGCCTGGCGACAGTCGGGACAGCGTCAAACAGGCACGAGCCTTCTACTACGCCAGTGCCGGCCCGCGTCCGGACAGGTAGCCGGCATTCGTGAGCGGCGGCCCTCAGCGGCCTCCTCGACGCTCCTCTGCCACCTCATTCCTTGTCCTCTGCTCATCGCCACCTGCCTGCTGGCCCTGACGCATCCTGGCGATGACGCCGAGCACGCGCAGGACGCCGATGTCCTCACCCCCCTCGCCCGTAGCCACCTTGTCGCGGAGTGGGACCGACTGATCGCCCAGCAATATGCCTGCGACAACCGGGCCGCTGCCGTTCGGGCTCGTTGGTGTCCTCGTCCCAGTAGATCTCCGGGTCGGTTCGATCAGCGAGCAGCCGTGGGGAGCCCGGCCGGAGCCTCGCCGGCGGCAAGTTGGCCGGATCCCGTGCGACCCGAGAGCCGCACGGGCGTCAGGGAACGGTGATGGGGCCTGAACCGCCCGTCGCGCTCCAGCGAAGTGGCGCAATGTCGCTGATTGGGCAGATAAACCGCATTCTATTGTTGATCACTTCTTCGAGGTAATAAGTCTGGGTTCTCCGGGCGTTGCGGCTCAACTGGTCGTTACGGTCCTCCGGGACCTGCGCGGAGCCGTGACCACGCCGTTCCTCCCCGTTCGCCATTCGGCGCACCCGTGTGCGCCGGCCGTCGCCTGTCGCGAAGGAGAACCCCCCTCGATGACCATCGACAGCAGTCCGGAAGTCCAGACCGCACCGGTGCCTTCCCAGCAGTCCCTGGGCACCGCCGCCGCCCGCAATCTCGCCACCACCACCAAGTCCGCCCCGCAGATGCAGGAGATCACCTCCCGCTGGCTGCTGCGCATGCTCCCCTGGGTCGAGACCAGGGGCGGCGCCTACCGGGTCAACCGCCGGCTGCGCCACACCGTCGGCGACGGGCGCATCGAGTTCGTCCAGGAGGGCGCCGCGGTCCGGGTGATCCCCCGCGAACTCGGTGAGTTGTCCCTGCTGCGCGGCTTCGAGGACCTCGACGCGCTCACCGCCCTCGCCGGCCGCTGCACGCAGCGCGACTTCGCGGCGGGCGAGGTCCTCGTCGAGCGCGGCGCCCCGGCCGACCGGATCCACATGATCGCCCACGGTCGCGTCCGCCAGACCTCCGACGGCAAGTACGGCGGGGAGATCGCCATCGCGGTGCTCGCGGACGGCGACCGCTTCGGGGAGAACGCCCTCCTGGACGCCGACGCCCGGTACGACTGCACGGCCACCGCGGAGACCTCCGGCACGCTCCTGACCCTCTCCCGTGCCGACTTCGCCGCCGTACAGGCTGCCGCGCCGAGTCTCCAGAACCACATCGAGGAGTTCAGCTCGCTCGCGCGGCAGCGGCAGAACAAGCACGGCGAGGCCGAGATCGCCATGTCGGCGGGCCACGTCGGCGAGGCCGAACTGCCGGGCGCCTTCGTCGACTACGAGCTTAAGCCGCGCGAGTACGAACTCTCCGTCGCGCAGACCGTCCTGAAGGTCCACACCCGCGTCGCCGACCTCTACAACGGCCCGATGAACCAGACGGAGGAGCAGCTCCGGCTCACCGTCGAGGCGCTGCACGAGCGCCAGGAGTACGAGCTCGTCAACAACCGCGAGTTCGGCCTGCTGCACAACGCCGACTTCAAGCAGCGGATCCAGCCGCACTCCGGGGCGCCGACCCCGGACGACATGGACGAGCTGCTCTGCCGCCGCCGCGGCACCAAGCTCTTCCTCGCCCACCCGAGGACGATCGCCGC
The DNA here is from genome assembly GCF_053591995.1 of Streptomyces sp. NPDC002835. Lineage (NCBI taxonomy): Bacteria > Bacillati > Actinomycetota > Actinomycetes > Kitasatosporales > Streptomycetaceae > Streptomyces > Streptomyces sp. NPDC002835. Next base: position 34,973 of record NZ_JBSFUW010000007.1, read on the forward strand.
GATCGGCCGCGGGTTCAACGCGTGCGGCCTCTACCCCGACCACGTCGACCTGGGCGGGCAGTCCGTCCCGGCCTGGCGCGGTGTCCCGATCCTGCCCTGCAACAAGATCCCGATCAGCAAGGAGCAGACCAGCTCCATCATCGCGATGCGCACCGGCGAGGAGAACCAGGGGGTCGTCGGCCTGCGGCAGACCGGTCTGCCGGACGAGTACGAGCCGGGGCTCTCCGTGCGCTACATGGGCATCAGCGAGCAGGCGATCCTCTCGTACCTCGTCACCACGTACTACTCCGCCGCGGTGCTCGTCCCCGATGCGCTCGGCGTGCTGGAGAACGTGCAGATCGCCCGTAGGCGCGACTAGGGCCTCTCGTTCGGATCTTGCCGGGCTCGCGTGCCCCGGCACCGCACCTCGCTGCGTTGTCGTCAGTCGCCTACTCCCCCGTAGCCCTTCGGGCACGGGAGGTGCCCCCACCGCGTGGACTCTCCCCCTGCCTTCGGCGTTGGGGGACCCCCATCCTCCGCCTTCCGAGGCGTCCCCTCGGCCCTGGCGGGCCTGGGGAGACCCCATGCACCAGACCCCGCTCACCGATCCGGCCTGATCCAAACGAAAGACCCTAGGGAACCTGCTGACGGCCCCGGCCGGCCCGGATCCGTCCCGTCCGGCGGACCCGGCGCGGATCCGGAACGGCCCCACCCACGCAGCAAGGAGCTACGGAATGCCCGACCCTGGACCCTTCCCTCAGCAGTCGAGGCCGCCCGCCGCCGCGGCCCGCGCCGGTGTCCCCGTTCCCGCCGGGGCCGCCACCCGCTCCACGGCGCCCGTCCCTGAGCCCGCGCAGTTACCGGCGGCGACGGTGCCCGACGCGCCCGCGCCGGCGGCTCCCGGCCTGTCGGCCGCGCCGCATCCGCCGATCGTCCTGGCGGCCTCTTCCGTCCCGGCGACCGTCTCCGTCGTCCCGGCGGCCCGTTCGGTCCCGGCGGCCCCTTCCGTCCCGGCGACCGTCTCCGCCGTCCCGGCGGTGCCCGCCGCGGACTCCGCCCTCCACCGGGTCCTGCGCGGACCGGGCGGCCTGGGCACGGCGTCGCTCTCCCTGGCCCGCCAACCGGACCAGGTGCTCCCGGAGCCCGCGCCGCCCGCCGAGGGCCGGGCCGTGCCGGGCCTCTACCACCACCCCGTACCGGAGCCCGATCCCGTACGGGTGGAGGAGGTCAGCCGCCGCATCAAGCGCTGGGCCGAGGACGAGGTCCAGCTCTACCCCGAGGACTGGGAGGGCCAGTTCGACGGCTTCTCCGTCGGCCGCTACATGGCCGCCTGCCACCCGGACGCCCCCACGGTCGACCATCTGATGCTCGCCACCCGGCTGATGGTCGCGGAGAACGCCGTCGACGACTGCTACTGCGAGGACCACGGAGGCTCACCCGTCGGTCTCGGCGGCCGTCTCCTCCTCGCGCACACCGCGCTCGACCGGCTCCACACCACCTCGGAGTACGAGCCGGCGTGGGCGGAGTCCCTCGGCGCGGACGCCCCGCGGCGCGCGTACCGCAGCGCGATGGACCACTTCGTACGGGCCGCGACGCCCTCCCAGGCGGACCGCTACCGGCACGACATGGCCCGGCTGCACCTGGGGTATCTGGCCGAGGCCGCCTGGGCCGAGACGGATCACGTCCCGGAGGTGTGGGAGTACCTGGCCATGCGCCAGTTCAACAACTTCCGTCCCTGCCCCACCATCACCGACACCGTGGGCGGCTACGAGCTGCCGGCGGACCTGCACGCCCGGCCGGAGATGCAGCGGGTCATCGCCCTCGCCGGGAACGCGACCACCATCGTCAACGACCTCTACTCGTACACCAAGGAGCTCGACAGCCCCGGCCGGCATCTGAACCTCCCGGTGGTGCTCGCGGAACGCGAGGAGCTTTCCGAGCGCGACGCGTACCTGAAGGCGGTCGAGGTCCACAACGAGCTCATGCACGCCTTCGAGGCCTCCGCGGCCGGCCTGGCCGCCGACTGTCCCCTGCCCGCCGTGGCGCGCTTCCTCAAGGGCGTGGCCGCGTGGGTCGACGGCAACCACTACTGGCACCGCACCAACACCTACCGCTACAGCCTGCCCGACTTCTGGTAAGGAATGGACATCTCTGTGACCACCGAACTGAACCCCACCGCCACCCCGATGATCCCGGCCCCGGCGACGCCCTACCAGCGGGACATCGCCCGTTACTGGAACAGCGAGGCCAGGCCGGTGAACCTGCGCCTCGGTGACGTGGACGGGCTCTACCACCACCACTACGGCGTCGGCGCCGTCGACCACGACGCGCTCGGCGACCCCGAGGACAGCGCGTACGAGAAGCGGCTGATCGCCGAGCTGCACCGCCTCGAGTCGGCCCAGACCGACGTCCTCCTGGACCACCTCGGACCGATCACGGCCGACGACACCCTCGTCGACGCCGGCTGCGGGCGCGGCGGGTCCATGGTCATGGCCCATCAGCGCTTCGGCTGCAAGGTGGAGGGCGTCACCCTCTCCTCGTCACAGGCCGACTTCGGCAACGGGCGCGCGCGGGACCTCCGCATCCGGGACCACGTCCGCGCGCACGTCTGCAACATGCTCGACACGCCGTTCGAGAACGGCAGCATCGCCGCCTCGTGGAACAACGAGTCGACCATGTACGTCGACCTGCACGACCTGCTCGCCGAGCACTCCCGCTTCCTCAAGGTCGGCGGCCGGTACGTGACGATCACCGGCTGCTGGAACCCCCGCTACGGCCAGCCGTCGAAGTGGGTCTCCCAGATCAACGCCCACTTCGAGTGCAACATCCACTCCCGCCGCGAATACCTGCGCGCCATGGCCGACAACCGCCTCGTACCGCAGGCCGTCATCGACCTCACCCCCGACACGCTGCCCTACTGGAAGCTGCGGGCCACGTCCTCCCTGGTCACCGGGATCGAGGAAGCGTTCATCAAGTCGTACGAGGACGGCTCGTTCCAGTACGTCCTGATCGCGGCGGACCGCGTCTGACCCCGCCGTGCCGCTCGGCCGGCGGTTCAACGACCGCCGGCCCCCGCGGGCCTACGGGTTGGCCGTCGAGACGACGTAGACCCAGGGCCGGTCCGGGTTGGTCAGGTCGACCGTGATGTCCTGGCTCGGGCGGGGGTCCTTCTGGGTGTGCACGGTGCCCGCCCAGGCGTGGTCCTCGAGGCCGAAGTTCCAGCCGACGACCCCGGCGTCGCGGTCGCCGATGGTGACCCTGCCCGGTTCCAGGGCCGCGCGGCTCGTGCCGACGCCCTTCAGGAAGGCGTCGAGGCCCTTGTCGGAGGTGCGGAACTGGACGTACAGCCGGCTGGTCTTCCAGTTGCTGGTCTCGTAGTACGCGACCCGTGTGGAGCCTTCGGGGATCGGCACCTCGAAGATGCGGCGCTTCATCAGGGAGGGCCAGAAGTCGCGCAGGCCGTTCGCGGCGGACTCCGCCGCCTTGTCGCGGCCGCTCGCGCGGCTCTGCTCGGCGGAGATCACCAGATACCCGGCCGGGATGCCGATGAGCAGCACGATGACGATCGCGGTGATCCAGCGGCGCACGATCATGTGGCGCCGGCCCTCGGGGGGCGGGGTCTGCGGTGTCGGCCGGCGGGTGGTCAGCGTTGTCATGAGGGAGGTTCCTGGGTGAGGCGTGCGGAGCTCGGACTGCGCAGGGCCTGCGCGTAGCGCTCGTAGCGCTCATGGCGTTCGACGCGGCGGCGGTTGGTGCGGCGGAAGCGGCGCGCCACCAGCCGGGCGAGGTCGGCCGCGCCGACCATACCGGCTTCGGGGCCGAGCTGGGCCTTGGCGATCCGCGCCTCGGGACGGTAGCCACGGCCGGTCAGCTGGCGGCGGAAGGCGTCCCTGGCCGGGCCGATCAGCAGGTCGTCGGCGGCGCTGACGCCGCCGCCGATGACGAAGCACGACGGGTCGAGGGCGGCGGCGAGGTTGGCGATGCCGACGCCGAGCCACTGCCCGATGTCCTGGAACAGCTCGACGCACATCGCGTCGCCCTCGCGGGCCAGTTCGGTGATCAGCGGCCCGGTGATGTCGGCGACGTTGCCGCCGACCCGGTCGATGATGCTGTACGCGACCGGGGAGTCGGCGGCGGCCAGTTCGCGGGCCTCGCGGACCAGGGCGTTGCCCGAGCTGTACTGCTCCCAGCAGCCGCGGTTGCCGCATGGGCAGCGGTGGCCGCCGGGCACGACCTGCATATGGCCGAATTCGCCGGCGACGCCGAACTTGCCGCGCTTGACCTGCCCGTCCTCGAGGATCGCGCCGCCGATCCCGGTGCCGAGCGTGATCATCACGAGGTGGTCCTCGCCGCGTCCCGCGCCGAAGCGCCACTCCGCCCAGGCGGCGGTGTTGGCGTCGTTGTCGACCAGGACGGGGACGGCGAGCCGGGCGGTGAGCGCGTCGCGCAGGGGCTCGTTGCGCCAGGCGAGATGGGGGGCGAAGAGGACCGTGGAGCGGTCGGCGTCGACCCAGCCGGCCGCGCCGATACCGACGGCGTGCACGTCGTGGCGGTCGGAGAGGTCGAGGACCAGCTCGCAGATGGTGTCCTCGACGACCTTGGGGCTCTTGGACTTGTCGGGGGTCTCGGTGCGGATCTTCTCCAGGATGATCCCGTCGGCGTCGACGACGCCCGCCATCACCTTCGTGCCGCCGATGTCGATACCGACCGTGGGGACGCGCGGCGCGGTGAGGTGCGAGCGCCGCTCCCGGGTGCCGATCGTCTTGAGGACGGTGGCGCGTGCGGTGCCTCGGTTCGTGAAGTCGCGGTACGTACTCAAGTCGTCCCTGCGGGTCGTGGTGGCCGGTCCGGCTCCTCGGCGGGGTGGGGTCCGGGGCGGGTGGGGGTCCGCCCCCTCGATGCTAGTAGGCGGGCGGCCGCTCCCCCGAACCGCGCGTCAGCCGCCGGCCCGGTCGCCGCCGGCCGGGTGGCCGCCGAGGTGGGTCGGCTCGGGGGCGCGCTCCAGTTCGTGGCGCAGGTCCTCCAGCTCGCTGCCGCCCGCCATCTGCCGGGTGAGTTCGTCGAGTGTGACGGTCTGCTTGGTGTGGCTCGCGGCCATGACGCCGCGCTTGAGCAGTACGAAACGGTCGCCGACGAGATAGGCGTGGTGCGGGTTGTGGGTGATGAGAACCACTCCGAGGCCGGCGTCACGGGCGGCGGCCACATACTTCAGGACGACGCCGGACTGCTTGACGCCCAGCGCGGCGGTCGGCTCGTCCAGCACCAGGACCTTGGCACCGAAGTAGACGGCGCGGGCGATCGCCACGCACTGCCGCTCGCCGCCGGACAGGGTCCCGATCGGCTGGTCGACGTCGCGCAGGTCGATGCCCATCCGCAGCAGTTCGGAGCGGGTGGTCTCGCGCATCGTCTCGACGTCGAGGCGCTTGAAGGGCCCGCTGCCCCTGGTCGGTTCGGAGCCGAGGAAGAAGTTCCGCCACACCGGCATCAGCGGTACGACGGCGAGGTCCTGGTAGACCGTGGCGATGCCGCGGTCCAGCGCCTCGCGCGGGCTGGCGAGCGAGGTCTCCTCGCCCTCGATGCGCAGCACACCGGCGTCGTGGCGGTGCAGCCCCGCGATGATCTTGATCAGGGTGGACTTGCCCGCGCCGTTGTCCCCGAGGACGCAGGTGATCTCACCGGCGCGGCACTCCAGCGAGACGCCTTCGAGGGCCCGGATGTTGCCGTAGTACTTGCTTACGTCGTCGAGCTCGACAAGGGCACTCATCAGGTGGTCGCCTCCGCACGCTTGCGTACCCATGCGTTGAGCAGGGTGGCCAGGAGGAGCATCGCTCCGAGGAAGAACTTGAACCAGTCCGGGTTCCACTCCGCGTAGACGATGCCCTTGCTGGTCATGCCGAAGATCAGCGCGCCGACCGCGGAGCCGATCGCCGAGCCGTAGCCGCCGGTGATCAGACAGCCGCCGATGACCGCCGCGATGATGTACGTCAGCTCGTTGCCGACGCCCTCGCCGGACTGCACCACGTCGAACGAGAAGAGCAGATGCTGCCCGGAGACCCAGGCGGCGAAGGCGACGCCCATGTACAGCAGGATCTTGGTCCGCTTGACGGGGACGCCCACCGCGCGGGCCGCGTCGGCGCCGCCGCCCACCGCGAAGATCCAGTTGCCGAAACGGGTCCGCAGCAGGATCCAGGTGGCGAGCGCGATCAGGGCGAACCACCACACGATGGTCGCCTTGACGGTCGTGCCGGCCACGGTGAACTCGCCGAAGACGCTCGCCGCCGACCCGAAGCCCTCCATGTCGCCGATCGCCCTGGTGGAGACCGTGCCGCTGATCAGCTTGGTCAGACCGAGGTTGAGGCCCGTCAGCATCAGGAACGTGCCGAGCGTGATGATGAAGCTGGGCAGTCTGGTGCGGGTCAGCACGAAGCCGTTGAAGGCGCCGAGCCCGAGCGTGAGCACCAGCGAGACGAGCGCGCCGACCCAGACGTTGGCGGTGAACTGGTAGCTGAGCATCGAGGAGATCAGCGCGGAGCTGGTCACCATGACACCGGCGGAGAGGTCGAACTCGCCGCCGATCATCAGCAGGGCGACGGGCACGGCCATGATGCCGAGCGTCGACGCCGCGTACAGCACGGTGGCGAGGCTGGACGCCTGGAGGAAGGCGTCCGCGACGATCGAGAAGAAGAGGAAGACGGCCACCGCGCCGACGACCGAGCCCAGCTCCGGCCGGCCCATCAGCTTGCGCAGCGGCGAGGTACCGAGCAGCCGCTCGTCCTGCTTCTGCGGTGTCCTGTCGGGTGTCGCTGTTGGTGCGGCCTGGCTCATCGGGTCCCCCGCTCCGTGTATTCCTGCAGCTCGGCGGCGTCCTTCTCGGTGATGATCTGCGGTCCGGTCAGGACCGGGCGGCCGCCGCCGAGCACGTCGGCGTTGTACCGGTACAGCCACAGCAGGTCGACGGCCTGGTAGCCCTGGAGATACGGCTGCTGGTCGACGGCGAAGCCGAGCGAGCCCTGCCGCAGTGCGTCCGCCACCTGCGCGTTGAGGTCGAAGGTGTCGATCTCTGCCGTGGACCCGGCGCTCTCCTTGGCCCGCACGGCCGCGTCGGCGAAGGGCGCGCCGAGGGTGACGACCGCGTCGATGGACCGGTCGGTCTGCAGCTTCGCCTCGATGGACGCCTGGACGTCGGGCATGTTGGTGCCGTCGACGTGCAGGTTCTGCAGCGTGCCGTCGAAGGTCTTCCTGGCGCCGGCGCAGCGCTGCTCGTGGCCGACGTTGCCCTGTTCGTGCAGGACGCACAGGGCCTTCTTCTTGCCGCGGGCGTCGAGCTCGTCGCCGACGGCCTCGCCGGCGACGGTCTCGTCCTGGCCGATGTGGGTGAGCGCGCCGTACGCCTTGGACTGCTCGGAGCCGGAGTTCACCGTGATCACGGGGATGCCGGCCTTGCGGGCCTTGGCGACGACGGCCTTCATGGCGTCGGGCTTGGCGAGGGTGACGATCAGGCCGTCGACCTTCTTGGAGATGTACGAGTCGACGAGCTGCGCCTGCTGCTGTCCCTCGTCGCTGTGGGCGTAGAGGAAGTTGATGTTGTCCTTGGCCGCGGCCTGCTCGGCGCCGCTCTGCACGATGTCCCAGAACGTGTCGCCGTCGCCCGAGTGCGTGACCATGGCGAAGGTCCAGCGGGGGGTGTTCACCGCGGCCTTCCCGGCCGCCGCCTCTGCCTTGCGGGCGTCCTCCGCGCGCTTGCCGCCGGTGCTGCTGCATCCCACGAGGGAGACTCCGAGCACCGCCGCCAGCACCGCGCCCAGCGCGCGTACCCCTGTCCTTGCCCTTGCCACGGTGTGGTGCCCTTCTTGCCGTACTCGCTGTGCCGACTGCCGCGGCCGGCTCCGGGTCGGACCTGGCCGGCCGCCGCCCAAGTATCGGTCATCGCTGGTCGCGGGGTGTGCGGAGGGGGCGGCAGCGGCGGGCGGGCGGCGGCGGGGGCCGTACGGAGCGCGTTCACCGGGTACCGGCAGCCGTGAGCTTCTCGAGCGCCGGGACGTCCTTCTCGGTGACCAGCGCCGGGCCGGTGAGGACCGGCTTGCCGCCGCCGATCACGTTGCCGTTGACCTTGTTGAGCCACAGCTCGTCGACGGCGAGGTAGCCCTGGAGGTAGGGCTGCTGGTCGACGGCGAAGGTGATCTCCTTGGCCTTCAGCCGCTTCACCACCTCCGCGTTGAGGTCGAACGTGCTGATCTCCGCCGTCGACCCGGCGCCCTGCTTGGCCTTGACCGACGCGGCGGCGAACGGCGCGCCCAGGGTGACGACGGCGTCGATGTCCTTGGCGCTCTGCAGCTTCGCCTCGATGGAGGAGGTCGTGGCGGGCATGTTGGTGCCCTCGACGTTGAGGTTCTCGACCGTGCCGCCGAAGGTCTTCTTCACACCGGCGCAGCGCGCCTCGAGGGAGACGTTGCCCTGTTCGTGGATGACGCAGAGCGCCTTCTTCTTCCCCTGCTCGCCGAGCTCCTCGCCGACGGCCTCGCCGGCCACCGACTCGTCCTGGCCGATGTGGCTGAGCGCGCCGAGCCCCTGGGAGAACTCGGCCCCGGAGTTGATGGTGACGACGGGGATACCGGCCGCGACGGCCTTCTTCACCACCGCGCTGACGGCTTCCGGCTTGGCGAGGGTGACGATGATCCCGTCGACCTTCTGGTCGATGTACGTCTGGATGAGCTGCGCCTGCTCCTTGCCCTCCGGGTGCGCCGCGTAGAGGAAGTCGACGTTGTCCTTGCGGGCGGCGACCTTAGCGCCGGACTGGACGATGTCCCAGAAGGTGTCGCCCTGGCCCGAGTGCGTCACCATGGCGATCTTCATCCGGGGCGTCTTCGCGGCTTCGCCGCCGGCGCCGTCCCCGGCCGGCTTCTCGTCGGCGCCCTTGCCGCCGGAGCTGCTGCATCCGGCGACGACGGCCAGGGCACATGCGGCGAGCAGGGCTGCTGCCGTGCGGGTGGTACGCATCGTGGGGTCCGCCTTCTCTCCCGGCCGCCCGGTTGCGGCTGGGTGAGTTTCTACGGCCGCCCCGCGACCCAGTCAAGACTTTGTCCGAACATTCTTACCAGGAATGCCGAGTTGCTACGGCCGGACCAGGAGCTGGAACTCGAAGGCGTAGCGCGACGCGCGGTACACGTGCGAGCCGAATTCGACCGCCCGGCCGGTGTCGTCGAAGGTGGCGCGTTCCATCGTCAGCAGCGGCGCGCCGGCCGGCTCGCCCAGCAGCTCGCCCTCCTCGGCCGTCGCGGCGCGGGCGCCCACCGACTGGCGGGCGCTGTGCAGCGTGATGCCGGCGGCGCGCATCATCCGGTACAGGCCGGTGGTCTCCAGCCGCTCGGTGCCGCAGTCCAGCAGACCGGCCGGCAGATGGTTGCGCAGCCGGGCCATCGGCTCGCCGTGGGCGTAGCGCAGCCGCTCGATCCGCCGGACGTCGCTGCCCTCCGGCACGCCGAGCGCGGCCGCGACCTCGGCGCTCGCCGGCTCGATCTCGTTGGTGAGCACGACCGTCGCGGGCCGCTGGCCGGCCGCCTCCAGGTCGTCGTAGAGGCTGCTGAGCTCCAGCGGGCGGCGGACCTGGCTGTGCACGACCTGGGTGCCCACCCCGCGGCGGCGCACCAGCAGCCCCTTGTCGACCAGGGACTGGATGGCCTGGCGGACGGTCGGCCGGGACAGGCCGAGCCGGCCCGCGAGCTCTATCTCGTTGCCGAGCAGACTGCCCGGGGTGAGGGCCCCCCTCTCAATGGCCGATTCCAGCTGCTGCGAAAGCTGGAAATAGAGCGGAACCGGACTGGTCCGGTCCACGCTCAGCTGGAGCGACAGGGACGGTTCCGTCTCGTGTCTGGGCTGCTTGGGCACGTGGGGGAGCGTAGTCGCACGCCATGTTGACGGGAAGTCGTGAGGTTCGATTGTCAGGACAAAGTCTTGACATCGTGGCGGCCGCGCCTCCACCTTTGGGCCATGCGCATCGGACTCATCGGTACGGGCCGTATCGGCAGCTTTCACGCGGGCGTGCTCAGCCGCCATCGTGAGGTGGGTTCACTGGTCGTGGCGGACACCGACGCGGCCCGGGCCACCGAGGTGGCGGACCGCTGCGGGGCCACCGCCGCCCCCAGTGCCCACGAGGTCTTCACCTGGGGCGTGGACGCGGTGGTGATCGCCTCGGCGACCTCCGCGCACGCCGAACTGATCGCCCGCGCGGCCCGCGCCGGGCTCCCCACGTTCTGCGAGAAGCCGATCGCCCTGGACCTGCCGGGCACCCTGGCCGCGCTGCGCGAGGTCGAGCAGGCGGGCACCGAGCTCCAGCTCGGCTTCATGCGGCGCTTCGACGCCGGATACACCGCGGCCCGCGAACTGGTCCGCTCCGGCAGGCTCGGCCGGCTGCACACCGTGCGGGCCATCACCTCCGACCCGGCGCCGCCGCCCGCCGACTATCTGCCGCTGTCGGGCGGGCTGTACCGGGACTGCCTGGTCCACGACTTCGACATCCTGCGCTGGGTGACCGGCCGGGAGATCACCGAGGTGTACGCGACCGGCTCGGACGCGGGCCACCCCATGTTCCGCGAGGTGGGCGACGTCGACACGGCCGCCGCGCTGCTCACCCTGGACGACGGGACGCTGGCCACGGCGACCGCCACCCGCTGCAACGGGGCGGGCTACGACGTGCGGATGGAGCTGGCCGGCGAACTCGACCAGGTCGCCGTCGGCCTCGACGACCGTACGCCGATCAGCTCGACGGAGCCGCACGGCCTGCCACCCGTCGACAAGCCGTGGCCCGGCTTCCTGGAGCGCTTCGCCCCGGCGTACGAGGCGGAGCTGGACGCGTTCGTCCGGCTGGTGGCGGGCGAGACGGAGAACCCGTGCGACGGCCGGGAGGCGCTGACGGCACTGCGGGTCGCGGAGGCCTGCGAGCTCTCCCGCCGGGAGCACCGGCCGGTCCGGCTGGAGGAGATCCCGGCGGACTGACGGGGCGGGCGCTTCACCGGGCCGGAGGTCACGCCGCCCCGGCCCCCTGACGCGGCGGGCAGGCCGTCGGCCCTGACGACGTCACGCCGGCCCGTCACCGGCGCCCGGAGGTCACGACGGCCCGGCGGACAGCACGGTGCCCTGCGCGACGGCGCACAGCGTCTCGTCCCCGTCCGCGCCGACGGCGAACAGGTCGCAGCGGACGACGGCCTGCCGCCGCCCGGTGTGCACGACGGCGGCGCGGGCGACCAGCGTGCGCCCGGTGGCGGGCCGCACGTACTGCACGGAGAAGCCGCCGGTCAGCACGGCCGGTCCGAGGGTGGTTCCGGCGGCGAAGGTGATCGAGTTGTCGGCGGCGTACGCGAGGACACCGCCGTGGAGATACCCGTTCTGCTGGTGCAGTTCCTCGCGGATGTCCACTTCGAGGACCGCCTCGCCGTCCCCGAAGGCGGTGATCCGCGCGCCCAGCAGTCTGCTGAACGGCTGGCTGTCGAGGACCTTGCGGGCGGTGTCCAGTTCAAGTCCGGTCATGTGCGCCTTCCGTGGAAGTGGGTCCGAGGGCGTCGAGTACGGCACGGAGGGCGGCTCGCGCCTCGCTCTCCGTGCCGTCGGCCGCCCGTAGTTCGTCGAGCTTTTCGGTCCAGGCCCGGACTCCGGCGGCCGGGTCGGGCACGGCGAAGGCGAGTGCCCCGGCGCTCGCCTGCTGCTGCCGCTCATAGTCGTCGTACCAGCAGGTCCACTCCCAGCCTGGCCAGCCGGGGAGCCGGCCGGCGGCCGCCGCTCCGCCGAGGAAGTTCCCGCGGGTCCAGGCGGCGACGCGCCGGGCGGCCACGTCGATGTGCACCCCGCCGTAGGGAATGCGGGCCGGCGTGGACATCCGGGTGCCGGGCAGCAGTTGGCGGACGACGCCGGGGCCGTGGGCCAGCACGTCGGACACGTTCTCGCCCGAGACCGCGTGCGCCTGCGGACCGTCGCGGTAGGTCACCGTGACGGCGACGGTGAAGTCCGGTTCGTCGGGGAAGGCGGCAAGGAGCGGGCCGCCGGGCCGGGCGCCGAACTCCGAGCGCACCGACTCCCGTTCCAGGCCCACGTGGGCGACGACGTCCTCCAGTCCGTCGTACGCCCAGCGGACCTCCCAGCCCGGCCAGGTCCTGGCGAGGACGGCGAACAGGGTGCGCCGCTCCTCGTACGTCTCCAGGTGCCAGGTGAACAGCAGCAGGACGCGTCGGTCGTGGTCGACGACCGCCGCGGCCTCGCACGAGACGTCGTCCATCCAGCTGCGGGGCCCCACCCGCTCCTGACCGGCGACGAACCGGCCGAACGCCTCGGGCCCTTCGGCCGCGTCGACGGCCAGGCGCGGCCCGCCCCAGCGGCAGTAGTACTGCTGCCAGGCCCCGTTCCCGACCACCGCGTAGCGTGCCCGCTCGGCCACGGCCGGGCCCTACCAGCGCACCGGCAGCCGGCGGACACCGCGCATCAGGAGGCCCGGCAGCCATGCGTACGTGTCGGCCGGGGCGTCCAGGGCGAGGTCCGGGCAGCGTTCCAGGAGGGAGCGGACGGCGACCCGGGCCTCCAGGCGGGCCAGCGGCGCGCCGAGGCAGAAGTGGATGCCGTGGCCGAAGGCGAGATGGCCGCGGGTGTCCCGGCGGATGTCGAAGCGGTCGGGGTCCGGGTAGCGGGCGGGGTCGCGGTCGGCGGCCGCCAGACCGATCAGCACCCTTTCGCCCGCCGGGATGACCTGGTCCCCGACGGGTACGGGCGCGGCGCTGAAGCGGAGCGTGGCGGTCTCGACGGGGCCGTCGTAGCGCAGCATCTCCTCGATCGCGCCGTCGAGGAGGGAGAAGTCGGCGCGCAGTTCGGCGAGTTGACCGGGGTGGGCGAGCAGGGCGCGTACCCCGTTGGAGATCAGGTTGACGGTCGTCTCGTGGCCCGCGATGAGCAGGAGGTAGGCGAGGGCGCGCAGTTCGGCGAAGGAGAGGCGGTCGCCGTCCTCGGCCCTGGTGCGGACAAGGGCGGAGAGCAGGTCGTCCGCCGGGCCCGCGCAGCGCTTGTCCTCGATGAGCCCGTCGAGATAGGCGCCCAGCTGCCGGACGGCGTCCTCCTCCTTCTCCGGGGAGGTCGGGGCGACGACCTCGTTGGACCATGTGCGGAAGGCGGCGCGGTCGGCCGTGGGGACTCCGAGGAGTTCGCAGATCACGACGATCGGGAGCGGGAAGGCCAGCGCGTCGACCAGGTCGGCCCGGCCGGCCGGCACCATCTCGTCCAGGAGGTCGTCCGTGATCCGCTGGACGCGGGGCCGCAGCGCCTCGGCGCGGCGCGGGGTGAACTCGCGGCTGACCAGCTTGCGCAGCCGGGTGTGGTCCGGCGGGTCGATCACCAGCAGGTTGGGGCCGACGATCTGCTCGTCGAGCATCGTCAGCCCCATGGTGGCCGGCGACTTGGACAGCCGCGGGTCGGCGAGCGCGGCCCGCGCCTCCTCGTGTCCGACGATCAGCCAGAACTCGGCGCCGTCGGCCCCGCGCACCCGGTGCGCGGGGCCGGCGGCGCGCAGCCGCTCGTAGTACGGATACGGGTCGGCGGTGAAGTCCGGCCCGTACGCCTCCAGATCGACGATGGTCATGATCTCAGCGTACGTCGGGGTCGTCGTCGAGCAGCCCGGCGTCGTGGGTCAACAGTGCGATCTGGACACGGTTGTTGAGGTCCAGTTTGGCCAGGATGCGCGAGACGTGCGCCTTCACGGTGGCCACACTCATGTAGAGGGCGGCGGCGATCTCCGCGTTGGACCGGCCCCGGCCCACGGCGAGCGCCACCTCCCGTTCGCGGTCGGCGAGTACGGCGAGACGGCCGGCCGCTGCCGCTCTTCTGGTGTCCGAGCCGCTGCCCGCGACATGGGTCATCAGCTGGCGGGTGACGGCCGGGGAGAGCACGGGGTCGCCGGCGGCGACCTTGCGCACCGCCGCGACGATCTCCGCCGGCGGCGTGTCCTTCAGCACGAACCCGGCGGCCCCGGCCCGCAGCGCCCGCAGCACCTGCTCGTCGGCGTGGAAGGTGGTCAGGACGACGACCTGGGGCGCGCCGGGGCGGCGGCGCAGCGCCTCCGTGGCGGTGAGGCCGTCGACGCCGGGCATACGGATGTCCATCAGGACCACGTCGGGCGCGAGCCGGTCGACCAGCCCCGGCGCCTCCGAGCCGTCGGCCCCCTCCCCCACGATCTCGATGTCGTCGGCGCCGCCGAGCATGAGGGTGAGGCCCGCCCGTACGAGCGGGTCGTCGTCGACGACGATCAGCCGGATAGTCATGTCGGCCACGGTAGCCAGGCCCGGACCCGGAATCCGCCGTCGTCCCGCGGGCCGTGCTCCAGCCTGCCGCCGGCGAGCGCGGCACGCTCGGTCAGGCCGATCAGACCCTGGCCGGAACCGGGCACGTCACCGGCCCCGGCTTCGGGCGCCGGGTTGTCGATCGCCACGGTGAGTCCGTCGCCGGGCCGGCCGCGCACGGTGACGGTGACCTCGGCCCCCGGCGCGTGCTTGCGGGCGTTGGTCAGGCCCTCCTGGGCGATCCGGTACACGGTGCGGCCGGTGGCGGCGGGCACGGCGCCGGGGTCGGTGATCCCGTTGTCGAGAACGACCCGCATCCCGGCCCGCCGGGACTCGGCGACCAGTGCGTCGAGGGTCGCGAGGGTGGGCTGCGGCCGGTCCGTCCCCTCCCCGTCGCCGGGCGCCCGGAGCACGCCGATGATCTCGCGCAGGTCCTGGAGCGCCTCGTGGGCGCTGTCGCGGATCACGCCGGCGGCCCTGCCGACCTCGGCCGGGGGTGCGTCGGGCCGGAACTCGAGCGCGCCGGCGTGCACGCTGAGCAGGGTGAGCCGGTGGGCGAGCACGTCGTGCATCTCGCGCGCGATGGCCTCGCGGGCCAGCCGCTGCGCCTGCTCGGCCCGCAGGGCGGCTTCCGCCTCGGCCCGGCGGGCGCGTTCGCGCAGGGCGAGGACGAGCTGCCGCCGGGAGCGTACGAGCATCCCCCAGCCGGTCATCAGGAGCACCAGCACGACCCCGGCGACCGTGGAGACGAGGAAGGAGGTGCTCGGGTCCGGCCGTACGGCGGCCTGGACCGCGCCGGACACCATCGCCAGCGCCCCGACGACCGCGACGGGCCGGAACGGGCGGTGCACGGCGAGGCTGAAGAGGCTGAGCATCAGCGCTCCGCCGGCCGCCGGGGCGACGGCGGAGACGACGGTCAGCGACGCGGCGAGCGGCACGGGCGCCCGCCGGCGGGCCCACAGGGCGCAGCAGGCGGCGGCGCCGAGCAGCTGGTCGCCGAGGATCACGGCTTCGGAGTTGCCGGCCTGGGCGCTGGCCTCGCTGGCGAGCGCGCCGATCAGGGCGGCGGCCAGGAAGACGAAGGTGTCGACGACCCAGTCGCGTACGGTGCGCCGGGGTCTGGCCCTGCCCCGGTCGCCGGGCGGGCCGGGGTCGGGTGGATCGGACATGGCCGAGGGCAGCAGCCATGGGTACTCCGTGCGCGTCATGTCGACAAAGCTATGCAACGCCCGGCGTGGACGGGGCCGTGGCCCGGCCGGAAACTACCGAAGTCGCCGAACCGGATACTTTCGTCGGTCCACCGGTGGCCGTGCGGCCGACGCGCACTGCCGCCGCCGCGCGCGAGGCTTCCGGCATGAAGAAGATCCTCGAGGTCGGCGGCTTCCTTCTGTTCCTCTGGGGCGCGGCGGGCGTGGCCCATGAGCTCACCGGCTGGTTCAGACTGTGGGGCGTCGTGGACCGGCTCGCTTTCCTGGACGGCCACGAGCTGTACGCGAGCATCGTGCTGGCCGTGCTCGGCGGGGCGCTGATGGTGGCCTCGGACCGCTTCCGGTGAGCTCTAGGCGGTGTTCTCCGCCTTGGAGAGGCGGGCGACCTCCGCCGCGTGCTCGCTCAGGCGGTGGCTGACGCCGCCGCTGGTCCACAGCGCGGTGCCGACGACGGCGACCGGGACCGACAGCCCGAGGACGGCGAGGAGTTCGGGCCAGTCGCGCTCGGACGCGCAGGTGTCGTCGCCGCCCTCGTTGGCCGTGCCCCGGTCGGTCAGCAGCCGCGACTCGCACTCCCGGTCGTCGCTGTACGGGCGCTCGACCGTGTACGGAAGGAGCAGCAGAGCGCCGAACCAGACCCACAGCATCGCTGCCGCGGAGAGCAGGGCGCCGCCCCAGGTTCGCGTCCGTTTGGCGCGGGCGCGGAAGGCCATGTCGTACTGGAGCGATCGCATGGCCGTCGAAACTAGCAGTCGGCCCGGTCGGCGGCGCGGCGGCCCCAGGTCGTCCCCGTGAGCACCAGTGCGGCGCCCACCAGGCCGAGCGTGCCGAGGTGTTCGCCGCCGATGGCGATGCCGGCCGTGGCGGCCCACAGCGGCTCCGTGCCGAGCAGCAGGCTGACACGGGACGGCGAGGTGCGCCGCACCGCCCACATCTGCACGAAGAACGCGAACAGGGTGCAGAACACGGACAGGAACACCAGCCCCGCCCATTCGCGCGGCCCGAAGCCGACCGCCACGGCCCACGGCGACGCCCCGCTGCCGGGCAGCGCGGCCAGTACGGCGAAGACCGCGACGGCCGCGCCCAGTTGGACGGTCGTCAGGGAGAGCGAGTCGGCGCCGCGCACCGCCTTGATCCGCGCCAGCGCCAGGACGTGGACGGTGCGGACCACGGCCGCCAGGAGCATCAGCAGGTCTCCCGCGGACGGGGCGGTGAAGCCCGCACCCTGGGTCAGCAGCACCACTCCGGCCAGCGACACGGCGGCCGCGGCGAGGAAGGACGGAGGCGGCAGGCGCCGGACCACCGCCGCCTCCGCGAGCGGGGTGAGGATCATGGTGAGGCTGATGATGAGCCCGGCGTTGGTGGCGGAGGTGCGGACGACGCCGTACGTCTCGAGCAGGAAGACGGCGCTCAGGATCAGTCCGAGCAGCGCCGCGCCCCGCCACTGGGCGGCGGTCAGCGCCCGCAGCCTGCGCCGCCCCACGACGACGAGGACTGGCAGGGCGAGCGCGAACCGCAGAACGAGGACGGCGACGACGGTGTGGGTGGTGGTGATGCCCTTGGCCGCGAGATAGCTGGCGCCCCAGACGACGGCGACGAGCAGCACCGGCAGGTCGGTGAGCCAGGCGCGGCGGGGGGCGAGGGCGGCCGCGGGTACGGCGATCGACGACACCGGGTCTCCTGGGGTTCGGCAGAGGTGGAGACGTCGGCGGCTCGCACGCGGGGACGATCACCGTACCGGGGCGCCCGCGCGGGTGTCTTCTCATTGACGTGCTCCCTGGCCTAAAGTCCAGGGATTCCGGTCTGGGTCGTCTGACCCTTCCGGGGGCTTCCTGCTTCACCGCGCTGTGCAGGCACGTGTGCCCGTCTTACCGGCGCTCCACAGGCGTTTGGCGTCTCCACCCGTCCGGTGGCGACGATTCGACGTCCTTCGAAGAGGACGTTACGGGCCGCGTTGTGGTCGCGGTCGTGCACGGTGCCGCACTCGCTGCACGTCCACTCGCGGACATGCAGGGGCTTGGGGCCGTCCCGGAATCCGCAGACCGAGCAGACCTGAGATGACGGGAAGGCGCGGTCCACCTTGGCGAAGGTGCGGCCGTCTTGTACTCCAGCATGCCGACGAACGCGGACCATCCCGCGTCGTACACGGACTTGGCGAGCCGGGTACGGCCGAGGCCGGACACCGCGAGGTCTTCCACGTACACCGCTTGGTTGTCGCGAATGATCTGTGTGGAAGCCTTGTGGTGCCAGTCCCGGCGCCGGTCCGCCACCTTGGCGTGCTGGCGTGCGACCTTGATCCGGGCCTTGGCCCGGTTCTTCGATCCCTTGGCCTTGCCGGACAGCTCCCGCTGAAGGCGCTTGAGTTTCTTCTCGGCCCGGCGCAGGAAGCGGGGGCTGTCGATCTTCCTGCCGTCGGACAGGACGGCGAAGGCGGACAGGCCGAGGTCGATACCGGCTTCGGTCTCCAGCTCCGGCAGGATGTCCGGCTCGGTGTCCACGACGAAGCTGAGGAAGTACCGGCCGGAGCTGTCCTTGGTGACGGTCAGGGACGTGGGCGCGGCCGGAAGCCGGCGGGACCACTTGACCTTGAGGTGGCCGACCTTGGCCACGTACACCCTGCCATCGTCGTGGAGGGAGAAGGCGTTGGTGTTGAGGCGGATCGACTGCCGGGTGTCCTTCTTCGATTTGTAGCGGGGCGGGCCGGCCTTGCGGCCCTGCCGTTTGCCCTTGACCGAGTCGAAGAAGTTCTTGTAGGCGGTGTCCAGGTCCCGCAGAGACTGTTGCAGGACGACCGCCGACACGTCGGCGAGCCAGGCGCGTTCCTCGGTGTGCTTGGCCTGGGTGATACGAAGCCGGGACAGCTCGGCCGACTTCACGTACGGCAGTCCTGCCGCGTGTGCTTCCTTGCGGTCGCGCAGGCAGTCGTTCCACACCACGCGGGCGCACCCGAACGCACGCGCCAGCGCACGGCGCTGGGAGGCGTCTGGGTAGGCCCGGTAGTTGTAGCGGAGCTGCACGCCCAAGATCCTACTGCGATTTGGTCCCATAAATGGGCAGAATGGCTACAGACATGACAGGCATGTTGTTTCTACGATGCATGTGCACTTGGTCTTTGGGACGAAGTACCGGCGCGGGTGTTCGACGACGAGATGCTGACGCGCTGCGAAGAGATCACGCGCAAGGTCTGCGAGGACTTCGAAGGAGCTGAAGGAGTTCAACGGCGAATATGATCACGTCCACCTCCTGATGCACTACCCGCCCAAGGTCGCCGTCTCAAAGCTGGTCAACAGCCTCAAGGGCGTCTCCGCTCGCCGGCTACGACAGGAGTTCACCAGCCGGAACAACCGCGCCATCATGCACGGGCACCTGTGGTCGCCCTCATATCTCTCCTCATCGTGCGGCGGACCACCGTTGGCAATCGTCCGCCAGTACATCGAGCAGCAAAAACATCCGCTCTAAGGTGCACGTCAGAGCAGCCTTGAGATGCATTCATCCCCGGCGTGAACGCCGGGGCTCTTAAAGAGTCCCGTAACTGCCGTACTGGGGGCGGCCGGCGAGTTCGTAGGTGTGGATCGCCGCACCGGCGCCGGTGGTCCGTGCCTCGATGTGCTGGAACGCCGTGGGCCTCGCGCCCTGCGGGAAGAGGCGCATCCCCGTGCCGAGCACGACGGGGAAGACGACCAGGTGGAGCTTGTCGACGAGGTCGTGCGCCATCAGGGTCTGGGCCAGCCTGCCGCTGCCGTGCATCTGG
The DNA here is from genome assembly GCF_053591995.1 of Streptomyces sp. NPDC002835. NCBI lineage: Bacteria > Bacillati > Actinomycetota > Actinomycetes > Kitasatosporales > Streptomycetaceae > Streptomyces > Streptomyces sp. NPDC002835. Next base: position 54,220 of record NZ_JBSFUW010000007.1, read on the forward strand.
AGTTCCCCGTCGGTGTGGTCCTTGAGTGCGGTGACCTCCTTGACGAGGTCGCCGCCGATGATGGTGGTGTTCTCCCAGTCGGCCGACTTCAGGGTGGTCGAGGCGACGTACTTGGGCAGGGAGTTGAGCTTGGACGCGATGGGGTTGTCGGGGTCGGTCTGCTGGGGCCAGTAGCCCGCGAAGATCTCGTAGGTGCGGCGGCCGAGGAGGAAGGCGCCGACCCGGCCGAAGACCTCGTCCATGAACCGGCCGAAGTCCTCGTCCCCGTACGGCACGGACCAGCCGCCGTGTTCGAAGCCGCCCGACGTGTCCTCCTCGGGCCCGCCGGGGGCCTGGTAGACGCCGTCGAGGGTGAGGAACTGGGTGAGGGAGAGCTGTGCCATGGTTCTTCCGCCTGTCGCTGTGTTTCAACGGGTTTCGATGAGTCTCACAGCTCTGACCGGACGGGGCCGGCGAACTCATCGGCGTGCCGAGCGTGATGTCCGATCGCCGCCAGCACGGGACCGCCGGAACCGATGTGATTGAAGCCGCAACCACTTAGGACTCTTGGAGGCTTCGATGAACGGCAAGGTGGCTCTGGTGACCGGCGGCAGCCGGGGAATCGGTGCGGCGACCGCGCTGCGGCTGGCCCGCGACGGCGCCGATGTGGCGATCACGTATGTGGCGGGGAAGGATGCCGCGGAGGACGTCGTCCGGCGGATCGAGGCGACGGGCCGGCGCGCGGTGGCGCTGCGCGCGGACTCGGCCGACGCGACCGAGGCCGCCGGGGCGGTGGAGCGCACGGCGGACGCCCTCGGCGGGCTCGACATCCTCGTCAACAATGTGGGCCTGGGCCTGCTCGGGCCGCTGGAGAGCATCACGCCGGCCGATGTGGACCGGGTGCTCGCCGTGAACGTACGGGGCGTGTACCTGACGTCCCGGGCGGCCGCCGCGCGGATGGGGAGCGGCTCGCGGATCGTGACGATCGGCACCTGCATGACCCAGCGTGTGCCCGGCCCCGGCGGCACGCTCTACGCGATGAGCAAGTCGGCGCTGATCGGTCTGACGAAGGCGCTGGCACGGGAGTTGGGCGGGCGGGGCATCACCGCGAACATCGTCCACCCGGGCCCGGTCGACACCGACATGAACCCGGCGGACGGCCCGTACGCCGAGCCGCAGAAGGCGGACACGGCGCTCGGCCGATTCGGCGCCCCGGAGGAGATCGCGTCGATGGTCGCCTATCTGGCGGGCGGCGAGGCGGCGTACGTCACGGGCGCCGAGTTCTCCGTGGACGGCGGGCACGCGGCCTGAGCGGACGCCTCCGGGCCGCTGGAGGCAAACGCGCGGGGCGCACCGTTGCTGTCGGCCGGTGCGCCCCGCGCGGGAGGGAGGGTGTCGTGCCTCCCCGTCCTGTGACGGCTCGTCAGCCGCCGAGCTCCTGATGGCGGGCGGTCAGACGGGCCGCGCCCTGTTCGGTCAGGGAGCCGAACAGCCGCAGGCGGGAGATGCCGCCGTCGGGGTAGATGTCGATCCGCACATGGGTGCCGACCGCCGGGGCGTCGAGCACGAACCGGTGGTTGGTGTCGGGCTGGAGCCGGGTGCGCGGCAGGACCTCGCGCCACTCGGCGCCCTCCGCCCCGTCCCGTACGGACAGCGCCGCCCAGCCCGCGCTGTTGCCCTTGAGGTACGCGGTGTCGATCTCGACGGCGCGGATCTCGGAGTGGCCGGCCAGCTGGTAGCGGATCCAGTCGTTGCCCTGGTCGCGGCGGCGGCGGGTCTCCCAGCCGTCGTCCATCTTGCGGGAACGGCCGGGCTGGACGGTGTTGGTGGCCGGCGAGTAGAAGCGGTCGGAGGCGTCCTCGACCTGGCCGCCGTTCTCCAGCGCGACGAGGTCGAAGGTGCCGAGCGCGGCCAGCCACCGCGGGTCGGGCACGACCTCGCCGTACACCCGCAGCCGGGCGATGCCGCCGTCGGGGTGCTGGTTGACGCGCAGGTGGGTGAAGCGCTGCTCGACGTCGACGGCGAAGCCGTTGGCGGCGTGGCCGCCGACGGCGGTGCGCGGGACGAGCGTCGTCCACTTCACGTCGTCGCCGAGGAGCTCCTCCGGGGACGGCGAGCCGGCGACGGACGTGCCCTCGACCGACACGGCCTGCGGGTAGTTGCCCCGGAAGTGCGCGGTGTCGACGACGATGCCGCGTACGACGCCGGGGGCGCCGAGGCGTACGAGCGCCCAGTCGTGGTCCTCGGCGGTGGGGTGGGGCTGCTCGGCGGAGACGCCGCGGCGGCGGCGGGTCTCCCAGCCGTCCATGATCTTGCCCTTGTGCCCGAAGTGCTCGGGGTCGAACTCGGCGGGCTCCGGCTTCAGCAGGTTCTCGCGCTCGGCGAAGAACTCGTCGTTGGCGGCGACGACGCCCGCGCCGAGGCGGCGGTCGGCGAGGTCGGCGTACTGGGTGAACGGGAAGTCAGCCGCGCGGTAGTCGGCGTACGGGTCGCCGCCGCCGTACGGGCTGGCGTCACCGGTGAAGGAGGGGATGGAGGATGCAGACACGGTTCAGTTGTTCCTTTCGAGCAGCCGGCCCGTCGGCGCGGCCAGGTTGCCGTTCTCCACGATCCGCTCGCCACGCAGCCACGTCGATCTGACGACTCCGTACAGCGTTCTGCCCGCGTACGCGGTCACCTGGTTGCGGTGGAACAGGTGGGCGGGGTCGACGGTGAAGGTCTCGTCGGGGGCGAGGACCGCGAAGTCGGCGTCGCGGCCTGCCTCGATGGCGCCCTTGGCGGTCAGGCCCGCCAGCTCCGCGGGGGCCTTCGCCATCCAGCGGACGACGTCGTCGAGGGTGTGGCCGCGCCTGCGGGCCTCGGTCCAGATCGCGGGCAGGCCGAGCTGGAGCGAGGAGATGCCACCCCAGGCGGATGCGAAGTCCGGGGTCTTGAGGTCGGTGGTGCAGGGAGAGTGGTCGGAGACGATGCAGTCGATGGTGCCGTCGGCGAGGCCCTGCCAGAGCGCGTCCTGGTTGGCGGCCTCACGGATGGGCGGGCAGCACTTGAACTCGGTGGCGCCGTCCGGGACCTCCTCGGCGGTGAGCGTGAGGAAGTGCGGGCAGGACTCGACGGTGACGGCGACCCCGTCCCGCTTGGCGGCGGCGATCAGCGGCAGGGCGTCGCTGGAGGACAGGTGCAGGACATGGACACGGGCGCCGAGCCGCTTGGCGTGCGAGATCAGGCCCTCGATCGCGGTGTTCTCCGCGTCCCGGGGCCGGGAGGCGAGGAAGTCGGCGTACCGGGGGCCGCTCTGCTGCGGCGCGGCGGCCAGGTGGTGCGGGTCCTCTGCGTGCACGATCAGCAGCCCGCCGAACCCGGAGATCTCCGCCATGGAGCGGGCGAGCTGCTCCTGGTCGAGCTCGGGGAACTCCTCGACGCCGGACGGCGACAGGAAGCACTTGAAGCCGAAGACGCCCGCGTCGTGGAGCGGCCGCAGATCCTTGACGTTGGACGGGATCGCGCCGCCCCAGAAGCCGACGTCGATGTGCGCCTTGCTGCGGGCGACCTCCCGCTTGGTGGCGAGGTGGTCGACCGTGGTCGTGGGCGGCAGCGAGTTGAGCGGCATGTCGAGCAGGGTGGTGATGCCGCCCGCGGCGGCCGCGCGGGTGGCCGTCCAGAAGCCCTCCCACTCGGTGCGGCCGGGGTCGTTCACATGGACGTGGGTGTCGACGAGGCCGGGCAGGACGACGTCGTCCCCGAAGTCCTCGAGCCGCGCACCGGCCGGCACGGCGGCGTCGTACGGCCCCACCTCGGCGATCCGCCCGCCGGCGACGGCGACCGTCGCGGCGCGCGTCCCCTCGGGGGTGATCACCCGCGTCGAGCGCAGGACCAGTTCCACTTCCACGTCGGACACGTCGGACACCCGCTCCCCTCACTTCCACTGCTCAGCGAAAATTCAACGAACTGTTGAAGGAGTCTTCCCCTCCGCCGGGTACCCGTCAAGACCCGGCCGGGCCGGACGGTCGGCCTTGTACGTTTCCACAAAGTGGAAGTACAATTCCATTTCAAGATGGTCGCTTCAGCCGGAAGCGGGCCCGCGCAACACCGCAGACACATGGACAAACACCCCCTGACCGGCCAGTACTCCCCTCGGCGGCCGATGTGCCCCGGATCTGCGCCCGGTAGGCTGCTGACTTGCCCTGCCTGCCCGAAAGGACCGCCGACGTGCCGACGTCCAGCGCCAGCGCCACCGACGCAGCCAAGCCCGCCGCCAGCGGCGGTGTGCAGTCCCTTGAGCGCGCCTTCGACCTCCTCGAACGAATGGCCGATGCCGGTGGGGAGGTCGGTCTCAGCGAGCTCTCCGCCAGCAGCGGCCTGCCCCTGCCGACCATCCACCGGCTGATGCGGACCCTCGTCGCCTGCGGTTACGTCCGGCAGCAGCCGAACCGGCGCTACGCGCTCGGGCCCCGGCTGATCCGCCTCGGCGAGTCCGCCTCCCGCCTGCTCGGCACCTGGGCGCGCCCCTATCTCGCCCGCCTCGTCGAGGAGACCGGCGAGACCGCGAACATGGCGCTCCTCGACGGCGACGAGATCGTGTACGTGGCGCAGGTGCCGTCCAAGCACTCGATGCGCATGTTCACCGAGGTCGGCCGCCGGGTGCTGCCGCACTCCACCGGCGTGGGCAAGGCGCTCCTCGCGCACACCCCGGCGGACGAGGTACGCGCCCTCCTCGCCCGCACCGGCATGCCGGCCGCGACCGAGAAGACGATCACCACGCCCGACGGCTTCCTGAACGCGCTCGAACAGGTCCGCCGGGCCGGGTACGCGGTCGACGACAACGAGCAGGAGATCGGCGTCCGCTGCCTGGCGGTCTCCGTGCCCGACTCGCCCACGGCCGCCGCGGTCTCGATCTCGGGGCCGGCGAGCCGGGTGACGGAGGCGGCCACGGACAAGATCGTCCCCCTGCTCCAGGAGGTCGCCCGCGACCTGTCGACCGCGCTCGCGAACACAGGCGGACAGGGCTGACGGCGGCGGAAGGGGCCCGGGACCGTGACCGGTCCCGGGCCCCTTCCATATGTCTCGGTCCTGCGTGATGTCTCGGTCCTGCGTGATGGCGCGATGGCGTGACCGCTGGGCCGGCGTGACAGCCGGGTCCGCGTCAGTCCAGCGTGATCGCGTACACCTCGATCCGCCGGTCGTCCGGCAGGCTCAGCGAACGCACCGTTCGGCCGGTGTCCAGCGGCGCAGCCGTCGCGAACAGCCGCACCGACGGGCCGTCGACGCCCTGCCCCCGCCGGATCCGGTGGTCCATGTCGAGGGCGACGGTGCTGCCCGAGGGCGCGGAGCCCGCCCAGTCGCCCACGGTGACGGGCAGCTCGGCACTGGTGCCGTCGGTGTAGCGGACGGTGAGCGTGGTGGAGACCGTGCCGTTGTGGGCGGCCGCCACCAGTCGCAGCGCACCGTGCTCCCCGGCAGGCAGCAGCAGCGACTGCCCGCGTGCCTCGGTGAAGTTGTTCGCCGTCCCGGACGCGTCCGGCGCCTGGTAGGTGACTTTGCCCAGGACCACCGGGCCGGCCTTCGGCAGCAGCGCCGCGTCGTAGCTCCAGCCGCTGCCGTCGAAGTCGCCCTCGCCGGACGCGGTCACGGTCGCGGTGCCGTCGTGGTTGGCCTCCTGGGCGAGATCCACGGCGCACTGCCCGCCGGCCTCTGCCGCGCAGGCGCCCGGCTCGCGGACCTCCACGGTCGCCTCGCGCACCACGCTGTCCGCGCCGGTGGCCGTGACCGTGAACCCCACCCGGTAGGAGCCGGGTGCCGTGCCGGCCGGGACGGTCACCTCGGGTTCCACCGTCCGCTGCACCGGCATGCGGCGGGAATCGAGCCGGAACGCCGGAGGCATCCGCACCCGCCACCCCTCGGGAGCCGTCGCCCGCACGGCGACCCGCAGCGCACCCGGCGCCTGGCCGAGCACATCTATCGCGAGGTGGGCCGTCTGCGGCGTGTCACCGGCCGGCACGACGTCGGAGCCCGCCCGCAGGGAGGCGTCCAGATGCCGGCGGGAGTCGGCGGCGGCCCGGTTGACCGACGGCGGCTCCGCGCCCTTGCCGGTGCCCCAGGAGGACGGCGTGTCGCCGAGTTCGTGGGTGAGCGAGCCGCCGTGGGCGACCGCGTCCCAGTCGAGCCAGGTGCGGCGCAGGTCGCGGCCGTCGAACTCGGAGCGCTGGATGTACCGGGTGGTGTCGCTGGCGCCCGGCGCCTCGATGGTCAGCGTGCCGCCCTGCTCCTCGCCGTACGCGCCGATCGTGACGACGGCCGAGGAGAACTGCGGGCTGGAGACGGCGAGGAAGTCGCCGCCGCTCATCGTCGGGTACAGACCGAGGGAGGAGAAGACGTACCAGGCCGACATGGTGCCGAGGTCGTCGTTGCCGGTCATGCCGTCGGGGCCGTTGGTGAACAGGGTCATCGCGGCGCGGACGACGGTCGCCGTCTTCGCGGGTGCTCCGGCCCACAGATACATGTACGGGGCGTGCAGGTCGGGCTCGTTGTTCGGGTTATAGGTGGGCTTGCCGTAGTAGTCGTAGGGGGCGGCGATCCAGTCCTCGCGCGCCGTGCGCTCCGGGTCCGTGAGCAGCTTGTCGTACGCGAAGAACGCGTCGAGCCGCTGCTCGGTGGCGGTCCTGCCGCCCATCAGTCCGACGAGTCCGGCCGGGTCCTGCGGGACGAGCCACTGGTACTGGTGGGCGCCGCCCTCGTGGAACTGGTGGGCGGCCTCGACGGGGTCGTACGGGGTGAGCCAGGTCCCCTCGGTCGTCCGGGGGCGGAACTGGCCGATCCCCGCGTCCCAGAGGTTGCGGTACCACTGGCCGCGCGCCGCGAACAGGCTCGCGTCCGCGTCGTGACCGAGCGCCCGGGCCATCAGCGCCAGGGAGGCGTCGGCCGCCGCGTACTCGAGGGTCGCGGAGGCGGGGTGCTTGCAGTCGTTGTCGCCGCCCTTGTCTGCGCAGTCCTCGCCGAGTTCCAGGCCGGAGGGCAGATAGCCGCGCTCCTTGTAGTGCTCCACGCCGGAGCGGCCGTTGTAGGGCGAGCCGGCCGGCGGGGTGCTCGTCGCGTTCTTCCGCAGCAGCGCGTACGCCTCGTCCTCGTGGCCCGCGAGCAGCCCCTTGGACCAGGCCTCGACGAGGAACGGGGTCACCGGGTCGCCCGTCATGATGTTGGTCTCGCTGTTGGCGAGCGCCCAGCGCGGCAGCCAGCCGCCGTCCCGCCCGGCGGCGACGACGGAGAGCGCCACATCGCGGGCCACCTGCGGCTGGAGCAGTTCGAGCAGCTGGTTCTGCGGCCGGTAGGTGTCCCACAGGGACAGGTTCTGGTACGGCGTGAACCCGTCGGCGGTGTGCACCTCGCCGTCGAAGCCCGCGTACCTGCCGTCCACGTCGCCGGCCACGTTCGGGTGCAACTGCGCGTGGTAGAGCGCGGTGTAGAAGGCGCGCTGCCGCTCGAGGGTGCCGCCGCCGACCCGTACGGAGCCCAGTTGGCGCTGCCAGGTGGTGTGCAGCGCGGCGCGGGTGGCGTCGAAGTCGTACGAGTCACCGGTCTCTGCGGCCAGGTTCTTGCGGGCGCCGTCGGGGCCCGTGTACGACAGGCCGACCTTGACGACCACGTCCCGGTCGTCGGCGGCGTCGAACGTCACCCAGGCGCCGTTTCCGCCCTCGCCCCCGGCGTCGCGGCCGCCGGGGGTGCGGGTGCCGCCGCGCCAGGTGCCGTGCGAGGCGAAGGGGCGGTCGAAGGTGGCGGTGAAGTACACCGTGTGCCGGTCCTTGCCCGCGCAGAAGTTGCCGGCCTCCACCCGTCCTTCGACGGTGCGGTCGCCGACGACATGGACCTCGGAGTCGTAGACCCGCTGGTTGGCCCTGCCCGTGTTGAACAGGACGTTGGCCTCGCCGGTGGCGGGGAAGGTGTAGCGCTGCCAGCCGGTGCGGGGCGTGGCGGTGAGCTCCGCGTCGATGCCGTACGTCTCCAGACCGACGCGGTAGTAGCCGGGCTCGGCCTCCTCGTCGTCGTGGGAGTAGGTCGAGCGGTAGCGCGACGGGTCGACGGTGTCGACCGCTCCGGTGGTGGGCATCAGGGGCAGTTCGCCCACGACGGAGCAGCCGACACCGGAGAGATGGGTCTGGCTGAACCCGTGGATCTTGTCCTGCTGGTAGTCGTAACCGCCCTGGCCGCCGGTGTCGGGACTCACCTGCACCATGCCGAACGGGGCAGCGGCGCCGGGGAAGGTGTTGCCGAAGTTCTGTGTGCCGACGAAGGGGTTGACCAGCGCGGCGGGGTCCTCGGCCACCGGCGCCGCGGCCTGTGCGGCGGGCGCGGGCGCGAGCAGGCCGCCCCACGTCAGCGCGGCGGCCAGCGGAATCACGGCGGCCCGCGACGTGCGCGCCCGTATTCTCCTCAGCAGTTGATGCATGGGCGTCATGAGCGTCCCTCTCCTGAATCCGTGGTCCCCGGCGCGCGGATGAATCCGTGGTCTGACGCGGAGACTTGACCATGCATCTGACATCGTTGTCAACGCCCCGGACCGTTTCCCGTCCACCGGGAAAACGGTCCGGGGCGCCCCGCTCAGTGTGCCGCGGCGACCACCGGCGTCAGCCGGCCGTCCGTCATCGTGACCGTGCGGTCCATCCGCTCCAGATGCGCCCGGTCGTGCGTCACCAGCACCGTCGCCGTCGCCCGCTCACGGGTCAGACGCACCAGCAGGTCCAGGACGGCCGCACCCCGCCCTGATCCTGCCGCTGCCCGCCACGGTCCCGGAGCGCGGCGCATGAGCGGCCCCGTCCGGCTGCTGCTCGCCGACGACCACCCGGTCGTACGGGCGGGGCTGCGGGCCGTCCTCGACACCGAGGCCGACTTCGAGACCGAGGCCGACTTCGAGGTGGTCGGCGAGGCGGCGACCGCGGAAGCGGCGGTGCGGCGCGCGGCCGTGGGCGGCGTCGACGTCGTGCTGATGGACCTGCAGTTCGGCACCGGCATGCACGGCTCCGAGGCGACGGCGGCGATCAACGCGCTCCCGGACGGCCCGCGGGCGCTGATCCTCACCACGTACGACACGGAGGCGGACATCCTCGCGGCCGTGGAGGCGGGGGCGGCGGGCTATCTGCTGAAGGACGCGCCGCCGGAGGAGCTCGCCGCGGCGGTCCGCACGGCGGCGGCCGGCCGGTCCGCGCTGGCCCCGGCGGTGGCGCACCGGCTGATGGACCGTATGCGGACGCCCGCGGCGGCGCTGACCAAGCGGGAGCTGGAAGTGCTGCAACTGGTGAGCGACGGCCTGTCGAACCTGCGGATCAGCAAGGAGCTGTTCCTAAGCCAGGCGACGGTGAAGTCCCATCTTGTGCACATCTACGCCAAGTTGGGCGTCGACTCCCGCACCGCGGCGGTGGCGGCGGCGACGGCGCGGCGGCTGATCCGGCGGTGATCTGGAACGGTCCCGGGAAACGCGGCGCGGCCGGAGCCGCGGCGTTCCACTCTCGCGCGACGCGATCGGTTTCTTCCCCCGCTGCTCGGGCAGCCGGACGGTTGAAGACGACGAAAGGACCGACATGAGTGCCGGAGAGAAGGCCAAGGCCAAGGCCGAGCAGGTTGTCGGCATGGCCGTGCGGAAGGCCGCCCACGCGATGGGCAAGGAGACCACCGCTGCCAAGGGCGCGGCCCTGGAGACACGGGGCAGGGCCCGCGACACCAAGGAGAAGTCGAAGCACGGCTTCAGGCGCTGACCGCTTCACCGCATATGGGGCGGCTCTCCCGGCTGCGGCACGGCCGCAGCCGGGAGAGCCGCCATATCGTTCCCGGGCACCGCGGACCCGATCCGCGCGGAGCACGAGGAGACGACGAGATGAGCCACCTCGTGTGGTCCGTGGACGCGGACGTGGCCGGTGCGCCCCACCGAGTGCACGGCGTGTCCACGACGCAAGGGTCAGACGCGACGCCGCGGCGGGCACTCGCCGAAGAGGTCCACCGCCGCGCGGACCTGCATCAGCGCGGGCGACAGCGCGCTCACGGACCCGATCGCGCCGGCGATCAGCAGCAGGGAGCGCCGCATCCGCGGGATTTCCGGGTCGCCGGCCGCCACCATCGCCGCCAGTACCGCCAGTTCGTCCTCGGCGATGACGCGGTCGCCGAAGTCCGCCGGATGTCCGGCGAGTTCACGCCGGAGCCGGGCGACCGCGGCCCGCAACTCCGCCGCTCTCGGGTCCTCGCCACTGCCTCTGCCCGTCACCCGCGTCTGCCCCACGCTCCGCAACAAAGCCCAGCCCCTCGCACGTCCTTGTGCACGTCCCTCGGTCCCCGGGGGCGTGTCAAACCGCCCGAGGGGTGCGGGCCAGTTAACGCCATCCGGCCCGCACCGCGCCACCGCGCGTACCGAATTCAGGACGAAGGAAGGGGGTCCATCGCGTTGCGCCAGACGGTCACGTCGACGGTGATGAACCGGCTGGCGTCGTTGTCGGAGGACTTGCCCTGGTAGGTGACGAGCCCTACGTGACCGGAGTCGGTGAGGACGCAGATCTGGGAGCCCTTGGAGAGCAGGCCCATCTCGATGGTGCGGGTGTAGCGGGTGTCGTTGCGGCAGGTGTCCAGGTCGCCGACCTGGCCGCTGCGCAGCAGGATCAGCCGGCCGTTCTCGGTCTCGACCTGGCTGAGGCCGCCCTCGTACTCGAAATCGGCGTTGGAGTCGTCGTCGATCGGCTTGATCGGGTCGTGGTCCAGGAAGATGTGGTAGTTGTCGACGATGTCGAGCCCGGTGTACGTCTTGGGGTCCGGCGCGGGCACCGTGTCTCCGGGGGCGGTGTCGAGTCCGTCGCCGCCCCCGCCCGGAGTGGCGGCGCCGCCCGAAGGGGTCTGCTGCTTGGGGGTGCTGCCCGTCGAGGGCTCGCCCTTGCCCTGGCTCTGGTCGGTCTTGTCCTTGTCGTCGCTGTCCGAGAGTGCCAGGTACGCGCCGGCGCCGGCCGCGCCGCCGACGACCAGGGTGACGAGGACGGCGATGGCGAGGTTGCGAAACTTGTTCTTCTTCTTGGGCGGCGTGGCGCCGGGGGCGGGCGAGGCGACCGTGGTGTACGGCTGCGGGCCGGTGTGCTGCTGCGGGTACGGCCCGGTCTGGGGATAGCCGTAGCCGGGCGCCGGCTGGCCCGCCTGCGGGTAGCCGTACGTCGGCTGCACGGGCGACTGCTGGGCCGGCGGCTGCTGGTGGTGCGCCGGCGGCTGCGGCGCGGCGGGCTGCTGCGGCTGGGCCGGCGGCTGGTGGTGGGTCTGCGGCGCGGGCCCGAAGCCCGGCGGCGGGGTCTGCGGCGCCGCGTGCGCGGTCGGCGCGTGGGTCGGTGCGGCCGCGGCGGCGGCCGGAGCCGCCACGGGCGGCTGGCCGGCGGCCGGGGTGGCCGGCGGGGCGGGCGCGGCCTTGCGGGTCGTGATCTCGGCGGCCACGACGCTCGGGAGCCACTCCTCCGGACGGCGCAGCACCGTCTCACCGTTGGCGGCCTGGCAGATGCTCAGTATCTCGGCGACGGATGGCCGGTTCTCCGGCTCCTTGACCATGCAGCGGGTGACCAGCTCACGTAGCTGCGCGGGGAGTTCGGTGAGGTCCGGCTCCTCGTGCACGATCCGGTAGAGGACACCGTGCGAGGTGCCCTCGCCGAACGCCGCCCGGCCGGTCGCCGCGTACGCCGCGATCTGGCCGAGGGCGAAGATGTCGGTGGCGGGGGTGACATGGCTGCCGGCGGCCTGCTCGGGGGCCATGAAGGAGGGCGTGCCGATGGTGACGCCGCTGCTGGTCAGCGATGTGGCGTCGGCGGCCCGGGCGATGCCGAAGTCGATGACGCGCGGGCCGTCGGCGGCGAGGAGGACGTTGGCCGGCTTCAGGTCGCGGTGGACGATGCCGGCGCCGTGGATGATCTGCAGTGCCTCGGCGATGCCGGCGACCAGCAACAGCACTGTCTCGACGGGCAGTTTGCCGTGCTGGGCCACCGCGTCGGAGAGGGACGGGCCGGGGACGTAGGCCGTGGCGAGCCAGGGCTGTTCGGCCTCGGCGTCGGCGTCGATGACGGGCGCGGTGAACAGGCCCTGCACGCGCTGTGCGGCCTGGACCTCCTGCGCGAAGCGGCGCCGGAATTCGGCGTCCTGGGCGAAGTCGGGGCGGATCACCTTGATGGCGACCGCGCGTCCTCCGGGCGTGTAGGACAGATAGACCTTGCCCATACCGCCGGCGCCGAGCCGAGCGGCGATCTTGTATCCGGCTACATGCTTCGGATCGTCCTCACCCAACGGCTTGAAGACCGTTCCCTGGTGCGCGCGGCCACTCATCGACTCTTGATCCCCCATGGCGTACCTCAGTGTTGAAGGTGCACCTTATCCAAGGCGGCACCCCGCTCTCCACGTCGGACGACCGGCAGTGCGGGGGCGGTTGCACGATCGCGCGGACGACCCCCGTTCGGGCAGCGCCGCGGCCGCGGCGCCGTCCGCGTATTCGTCCGCTCATGGGATAGAGAGTCCTCATGTCTTCTTCTCGGACGTCGTCCACGCCCCAAGGACCGGCCGTCGCCGGACTGTTGCTCGCGGCGGGCGGTGGCCGGCGTCTCGGCGGCCGGCCGAAGGCGCTGCTGGAGCACCACGGCAGGCCGCTGGTCGAGTACGCGGTGCGCGAGCTCCGCGAGGGCGGTTGCGCTCCGGTGCACGTGGTGCTGGGCGCGGCGGCGGACCGGGTGCGGCGGGAGGCGGACCTGTCGGGGTGCGCGGTGAGCGACAACCCGGACTGGGCGGAGGGGATGGGCTCGTCGTTGCGCGTGGGGCTCGCCTCGCTCGCCGAGGAGAGGGCCGGCGGCCCGGTGGACGCGGCGCTGGTGCTGCTGGTGGACCAGCCGGGGATCGGCGCGGAGGCGGTGGCGCGGGTGCGTGCGGCGTACCGCTCGCGGGCGTCGCTGGTGGCGGCGGCGTACGGGGGGCGGCGCGGGCACCCGGTGCTCTTCGGCGCGGACCGGTGGGCGGCGATCGCGGAGAGCGCGGAGGGCGACCGGGGCGCGCGGGCGTATCTGGCGGCGCACGCCGACGCGGTGACGCTGGTCGAGTGCGGTGATGTGGCCGAGGCGTACGACATCGACACCCCCGAAGATCTGCGCCACCTTCGGTGAGCGGCGTGGCACGCTGCGCCACCTTCTGTCGACCCGGAGAATCTCGATATCAACAAACCATTGAACTTCCACTATGCGGTAACTACTATCCACTGTTCAGAAGCGCCTGACCGCTCGGACGGCGCCCTCGGCTGTACCTCGGAGCCCCTGGCACTCAGTGCCGTCCAGCGGCGACCCGGCGGCCGCACGGCGGGTCCGCGCACAGCCCGTGAAGCTCGCGAAGGAAGTGACAGCTCATGTCCGCACCAGCGCCGTCCCCGCTGGCAATCGTCGATGCCGAGCCCCTGCCCCGGCAGGAAGAGGTCCTCACCGAGGCGGCCCTCACGTTCGTGGCCGAGCTGCACCGGCGCTTCACCCCGCGCCGTGACGAGCTGCTAGCCCGCCGCGCCGAGCGCCGCGCCGAGATCGCCCGTACGTCCACGCTGGACTTCCTCCCCGAGACCGCCGCGATCCGCGCGGACGACTCGTGGAAGGTCGCCCCGGCGCCCGCGGCCCTGAACGACCGCCGCGTGGAGATCACCGGGCCCACGGACCGCAAGATGACCATCAACGCCCTCAACTCGGGCGCCCGGGTCTGGCTCGCCGACTTCGAGGACGCGTCCGCCCCCACCTGGGAGAACGTCGTCCTCGGCCAGCTCAATCTCATCGACGCGTACGAGCGCCGGATCGACTTCACCGACCCGAAGTCCGGCAAGTCGTACGCCCTGAAGCCCGCCGAGGAGCTCGCGACCGTCGTGATGCGCCCCCGCGGCTGGCACCTCGCCGAGCGCCACCTGACGCTCGACGGCACACCCGTCCCCGGCGCCCTGGTCGACTTCGGCCTGTACTTCTTCCACAACGCCAAGCGGCTGCTGGACCTCGGCAAGGGCCCGTACTTCTACCTCCCGAAGACCGAGTCGCACCTCGAGGCCCGGCTGTGGAACGACGTCTTCGTCTTCGCACAGGACTACATGGGCGTGCCGCAGGGCAGCGTCCGCGCGACCGTCCTGATCGAGACGATCACCGCGGCGTACGAGATGGAGGAGATTCTCTACGAACTGCGCGACCACGCCTCGGGGTTGAACGCGGGCCGCTGGGACTACCTCTTCTCCATCGTGAAGAACTTCCGTGACGGCGGGCAGAAGTTCGTCCTCCCGGACCGCAACGCGGTGACGATGACCGCCCCGTTCATGCGCGCGTACACCGAACTGCTGGTGCGCACCTGCCACAAGCGCGGCGCGCACGCGATCGGTGGCATGGCGGCCTTCATCCCCTCCCGCCGCGACGCGGAGGTCAACAAGGTCGCCTTCGAGAAGGTCAAGGCCGACAAGGACCGCGAGGCCGGCGACGGCTTCGACGGCTCCTGGGTCGCCCACCCGGACCTCGTCCCGATCGCGATGGCCTCCTTCGACGCGGTCCTCGGCGACAGGCCCAACCAGAAGGACCGGCTGCGCGAGGACGTCACCGTCGCGCCGGGCGACCTGATCGCCGTCGACTCGCTCGACGCCAGGCCGACGTACGAGGGCCTGCGCAACGCCGTCCAGGTCGGCGTCCGCTACATCGAGGCGTGGCTGCGCGGCCTCGGCGCCGTCGCGATCTTCAACCTGATGGAGGACGCGGCGACGGCGGAGATCTCCCGCTCCCAGATCTGGCAGTGGATCAACGCGGGCGTCGTCTTCGAGAACGGCGAGCGCGCCACGCCGGAACTCGCGCGGAAGGTCGCGGCGGAGGAACTGGCCGCGATCCGCGAGGAGATCGGCGAGGAGGCGTTCGCGGCCGGCAAGTGGCAGCAGGCGCACGACCTGCTGCTGAAGGTCGCGCTCGACGAGGACTACGAGGACTTCCTCACCCTCCCCGCGTACGAGCAGCTCGCCGGCTGACCCGCCTCTCCGCCCGGCGCCCGCCCCCAGTACCGCACAGCCGCACAGCACCGGGGGCGGTGCGCCGGGCGCCGACGGCCGGGAAAACCCGGTGAACCCGCAAGCCCTGCCGCAGTACGGTCCTGCCATGGACGACGACGCCAACGACGGCTACTTCGGGGTACGCGTCGCCGCGACCTACGACGAGTCGTCGGCGGAGATGTTCGCCCCCGACCGCGTGGATCCGGCGGTGGACGTCCTGGCGGGGCTCGCCGGTGACGGCCGGGCGCTCGAACTCGGCATCGGGACGGGCCGTATCGCGCTGCCGCTGGCCGCCCGCGGGGTGCCGGTCCACGGGATCGACATGTCGCGGGCGATGGTCGCCCGGATGCGGGCCAAGCCGGGCGGTGACGCGATCGGCGTGACGATCGGCGACTTCGCGACGGCGCGGGCGGACGGCACGTTCCGTGTCGCGTACCTCGTCTTCAACACGATCATGAACCTGACGACGCAGGCGGCACAGGTGACCTGCTTCCGCAATGTGGCGGCGCATCTCGAACCCGGCGGCTGCTTCGTCATCGAGGTGGGCGTCCCGGATCTGCGGAGCCTGCCGCACGGCCAGGACACCGTTCCGTTCCATGTGAGCCCGACACGCTGGGCGTTCGACCGCTACGACACCGCCACGCAGGCGATGAGCTCGAACTACCTCGAGGTCGTCGACGGCCGCGGCACGTACCGGTCGATCCCCTTCCGGTACGTCTGGCCGGCGGAACTCGACCTGATGGCCGAGCTCGCCGGGCTGCGGCTGCGCGACCGGTGGGACGACTGGACGGGAGAGGCGTTCACGAGCGAGAGCCGCCGGCACGTCTCGGTCTGGGAGAAGCCCGCCGGCTGAGCCGCCGACCCCGCCCTGCTCACTCCTCCGACCCGCCGGGGAACGCCTGTTCCGTCCAGATCGTCTTGCCGGAGCGGCTGTAGCGCGTGCCCCACCGCTGGACGAGCTGGGCGACGATGAACAGACCCCGGCCGCCCTCGTCCTCGGCCGTGCTGTGCCGCAGATGCGGCGAGGTGTGGCCGGTGTCCGCGACCTCGCACAGCAGGGTCCGGTCGCGGATGAGGCGGATCTGCAGCGGCCCCTCGGCGTACCGCACCGCGTTGGTGACGAGTTCGCTGACGACGAGTTCGGTCTCGAACGTCAGCGCGTCGAGGCCCCAGGCCTCCAGCTGCCCGGTGACCAGCTCCCGTGCGCGGCCGGCCGCGACCGCTTCCGCCTCGAGTTCCCACGCCGCGACCTGCCCGGCGTCCAGCTCGCGGGTGCGGACGAGAAGGAGAGCGGTGTCGTCGCCGGTCGTGCCGCCCGGCAGCAGGTCGGCCACCACCCGGTCGCACAGCTCCTCCAGCGGCAGGTCGCGGTGGTCGGCCAGGACGCGCCCCAGAATCTCGAGCCCCTGGTCGATGTCGCGGTCCCGGGTCTCCACCAGACCGTCGGTATAGAGGGCGAGCAGGCTGCCCGCGGGCAGATCGAGATCGAACGGCTCGAACGGCAGGCCGCCGAGACCGAGCGGCGGCCCGGCCGGCAGCTCGGGGAAGGAGTACGAGTCCCCGGCCACCACGACCGCCGGCGGCAGATGCCCCGCCCTCGCCATCGTGCAGCGCCCCGACACCGGGTCGTAGACGGCGTAGAGACAGGTGGCGCCGGTGGTCACATCGGGATGCGGTCCCCCGGTCGCCGAAGCGCCCGGGACCTCCCCCGCACCTCGCTCCGGCTCCACGCCCGCCCCGCCCGAGACCGGGCCCACCAGGTCGTCCAGCCGGGTGAGGAGCTCCTCCGGGGCCATGTCCAGCTTGGCGAGAGCTTCCACCGTGGTACGCAGCCGTCCCATCGTCGCCGCCGCAGGCAGGCCGTGTCCCACCACGTCCCCGACCACCAGGCCGATCCGTGCGCCGGAGAGGGGAATGGCGTCGAACCAGTCCCCTCCGACGCCTGTGACGTCGTCGGAGGGCAGATAGCGGTAGGCCATGTCGACGGCGGAGTGACGCGGCAGATGCTGCGGAAGCAGCTCCCTCTGCAGGGTGAGCGCCGCGGCACGTTCACCGGCGAAGCGGCGGGCGTTGTCGATGCACACCGCCGTGCGGGCCACCAGCTCGTCGGCGAGAGCTACCTCGCCGTTGTCGAAGACGGCCGGCCGGCCGGTGCGGACGAAGGTGACGAAGCCGAGGACGTCACCGCCGATACGGAGCGGGACCACCAGGGAGTTGTCGTCGAGCACCTTTCCCCCGGAGGAGAGGCTCCGCAGGTGCGGCGACCCCGGCCGGTAGGCGACGGCCTCGCGGACCGGCCCCCGCGCCGTCCCCGTGATCCGGGTGAAGGCGTTCCTGTCGGCCCATCCGGAGCGCGGCTCGCCGCCCTCCAGCACCCCGGGCGCGAGGTCGACGTGCGCCGCGGAGGCGAATTCCGGCACCGCCACGTCGGCCAGCTCCAGGGCGGTGGACGCCACGTCCAGGGTGGTGCCGATCCGGCGCCCGGCCTCCACCAGCAGGGCCAGCCGGTCCTGCGCCTCGTAACGGTCCGTGATGTCGAAGGCGTCCTCGCACACGCCCAGCACCCGGCCCTCGGCGTCCTGCAGCCGGTAGTACGAGCACGACCACAGGTGGTCCCTGCCGGGATCGCTGGGCATCTCCCCCAGGAAGTGCACGTCGAGCATGGGCTCGCCGGTGTCGATCACGTGATGCATCACGCCGTCGAGCGTCTTGGGGTAGCCCTCGGTGAGGAAGATGCCCTCGGGGTACAGCTCGTCCGCCCGCCTCCCCAGGTATTCCTCGAGCGGCAGGCCGACCTCGGCGCTGTGTGCGGCGTTCGCCCAGGTCAGCCGGAGCTCGGTGTCGTAGATGGCCAGCCCGACCGGTGACTGGGTGGCCAGTCCGTCCAGCATCGACAGCCGGGACTCCCACAGCCGCAGCCGTTCCGACTCGGCCAGGACCAGGACCCGCGCCGCGGCGCCGCCGGCCAGGTCGCACACCGCCACGTCGACCGGGATGCCGTGTCCGTCGCGGTGGCGGGCGAGACGGGGTGTGTGGCCGTGGGCGGGGGACGGGGTGCCGCCACGGTCCGGTTCGCACAGGAACACCTCGGCGGACCGTCCGACGATCTCGTCCGCCGCATATCCGAGCAGTTCGGCGGCGGCCGGGCTCCAGCCGATCACCGTGTCGCGGGCGTCGAGCACCACCGCGGCGGCGACGGCGACATCGAGGGGGCCGCGGAGGTCTCGATCCTCCGCCGCCTCCAACGCCCTCCAGGTGCTCGCAGCCTGCACAGCCCGGTTCATCCCCTTCAGAATCGGCCCGCCCCTCCCGATGCACAAGGCGGCGGAAGGCTCGACGGGCCGGTCACCGCGGGTGTTCGCCGGCCTCCACGAGTGCGGCAGGGTCGGCGAGGGCGATGCGGACGCCGGTCTCGTTGTCGCGGCGGGGCACGGCGTCGGGCACCGGGCGTCGGGGACCGGCTCGTGGCCGACGAGGACGTCGGTGCCGCCGCCGGCCGCGTCCGCGCGCATGGTCGTCGCGCCGGCGCGTCGTACGTGAACGAGACGCGAAACCCGCCGCCCTCGCGCGCGGCGGACGGCCGGGGCCGGGTGCGCACCGTAACCGGAATCGGCGTCGTGAACCGGGGCACAGGGAACGTGCGGCATCCGGTCCGTGAACTCCCGTTCACCCGCGAGCTGTTGACCATGGCGGCCGCTGTCCGCAGGATAGCGCCGATGTGGATCGGAATCCTGGGGCCGGTGGAGCTCCGGCACGGCGGAGTGCGCTTGGGACCCCGGCCGGGCCGGGGCCGGTCGCTGCTGGCCCTGCTGGCGCTGAACTCCGGGTATCCCGTCGGGCACGACCGCATCGTCGACCTGCTGTGGGACGACCCGCCGGGCTCCGCCCGCGCGCAGGTGTACAACCTGGTCAGCGACCTGCGCCGGCGGATGCGCGACGGGGTGCCGTCCGGCGCACCGCCGTCTGCCGGGGCGTCGCGGGTGGACGCCCTGGTCTCGGTCGACGGCGGGTACTTACTGCGGTCCGCGGAGCACTCCAGTGATCTGCGGGACTTCCGGGAGGCTGTGGCCCTGGGCCGTAAGTCCGCCGCGGCCGCCCGCCACGACCGTGCCGTGGAGCAGTTCACCGCCGGGCTGGGCCACTGGCGGGGCACGGCGCTCACCGGCTGCCGGGAGCCGTTCGCCGAGGCCGCCCGCCGGGGTCTGGAGGAGGAGCGGCTGCGGGCCGTCGTCGCGCTTCTGGACGCGCGCCTGGCCTTGGGCCAGCACGAGCAGGTGCTGGCGGAGACCGGCCCCTGGCTGGCGAACCATCCGCACCGCGAGGACCTGTACGGCAGACAGATGCTGGCCCACGCCGCGCTGGGACGGCAGGCGGACGCGGTGGCCGACTACCGGCGGGCGTACCGCCGGCTGCGGGACGATCTCGGCGTCACCCCCGGGCACCGGCTGCAGGACATCTACCGGCGGATCCTCGCCGGCAGCCCCGAGGCGCGGCCCGCCGGTCCGGCCGCACCCGCGACGGAGAGCCCGCGGCCGGGGCCCGTACCGCGCCAGCTGCCGCCGCAGACGGAACGGCTGCTGGGGCGCGAGGCCCCGGCGGACGCGGTGCGGGCGGCACTCCTCGATCGCGGCGCGGTGGTGCCGGTCGTCGCGCTGACCGGGCCCGGCGGCGTGGGGAAGTCGGCCCTCGCCCTGCACGTCGCCCATGCTCTCGCCGACGAGTTCCCGGACGGACAGCTCTACGCCGATCTGCACGGTCTGCGCGAGCGGCCCGCCGAGCCGCACGGCACCCTCGCCCGATTCCTGCATGCGCTGGGCGTGGACGCCAGGGACGTGCCCGCCGATCCGGAGGAGCGCGTCGCCGAGTTCCGCAGCCGGGTGGCCGGCCGCCGGCTGCTCGTCGTGCTCGACGACGCCGCCGACGAGAAGCAGCTGCGTCCGCTGCTGCCAGGCACCCCCGACTGCGCGGTGCTGGTGACCTCCCGCAACCGGCTGACGGGCCTCGGCGGACTCGGCCTCGAGGTGTCGACGCTCGAACCGGCGGCGGCCCAGCGGCTGCTGACCCGCCTCGTCGGCGAGGACCGCACCGGCGCGGAGCCCGCGGCCACGGCCGACGTGGCGCGGCTGTGCGGCTGCCTGCCGCTGGCCCTGCGGATCGCCGGCGCCCGGCTGTCCTCCCGTCCGGACTGGACGGTCAGCGGCTTCCGGGACCGGCTGGCGCGCCAGCGGGAGCGCCTGGACCTGCTGACCGCCGGAGACCTCGACGTACGCGCCGGCATCGCGCTCAGTTACCGTTCGCTGCCCGCCGAGTTCCGCTGCGCGGTCCGCAGGCTGGGGCTCCTCGAGGCGCGCAGTGTCCCCGGCTGGGTCGTCGGGGCGCTGGCCGGCGCCCCCACCGCCGACGACCGGCACGCGGACTTCCTGGTGGAACGGCATCTGCTGGAGGCGGTCGGCGTCGACCGGGCCGGACAATCGCGCTACCGCCTGCACGACCTGGTCCACGACTTCGCGTACGAGCGGGCCGCCGCGGAGGACACGCCCGGTGACCTGGACGCCGCGCTCGGCCGGGTGCTGCGGACGTGGCGCGTACTGGCCGCGGAGGCGGCCGGGCGCCTCGGGCACGGCGCCGCCCTGGACCCCGTCTCCCCGGCCGGCGACCCGCTGCCGGCCGTGGTGTCCGTCGTCCGGCAGCGCCCCCTCGACTGGTTCGCGGCGGAGCGGCTGAGCCTGATCTCCGCGATCCATCTGGCGGGCCGGCTGGACAGCCCCCGGGTCGCGGGCGACCTCGCCCTCCAGCTCGACGGGTACCTCGTCATCCGCTACGACGAGGCCGAGCGGGTGGCCGTCCTGCGTGCGGCCATCGCATGCTGGCGGGACCAGGCCGCGCCCGACCGCAGGCTGGCCCGGCTGTACTTCGCGCTCTGCTGGGCGACGTACCAGCAGGATCGTTACGCCGAACTCGACGAGGCGGCCACGCACGCCCTCGCGGTCGCCACCCGGGTCGGCGACCCGGACGTCGTCGCGGACGCCACCTGGCAGGTGGCGAAGGCGACCGCGCTGCGCGGCCGGCTGCCGGACGCCGCCGAGCTGTACCGGCGCTCCCTCACCGACGCCCTGCGGCAGCGGCAGCCGGAGCGCAGTCTGACGTACGCGCACACGGGGCTGGCCAACGTCCTCGCCGACCTGGGACGGCCCGCGGAGGCGGCGGGCCACTACCGCCACGCGCTGTCCCACCACCGGGCGAAGGACCGCACCAGGGTCGTCATCCTGCTGCGCTTCGCCGAGGCCCTGGCGGACGACGCCGAGGGCGGGCAGGCCCTGGAGTTGCTGGCAGAGGCGCAGTCGATCGTCGGCGCCATCGGCGACGAGGTCGGAGCCGCCCATGTGGAGCGGCTCCGCGGCCTCGTCGACATCGCCCGCCGCGCCTGGGAGCCGGCGGGCGACCGGCTGCGCACCGCGCTGACCTCGCTGCGCGCCCACCACGAGGCGCTCGGCGTCGTCCACGTGCTGCGCGCCCTCGGCGACGCGGCTCTCGGCACGGGCCGGCCGGCCGCGGCCGGGCACCGGCTCACCGAGGCCCTCTCCGTATGCCGGCCGATGGGCGCGCCCGTGGAGACCGCGCGTATCGAGGCGCGCCTCGCCGCGGCCTTCCGGCTGTCCGGGGAGCCGGACACGGCCGCGGCGTACGCCGGCGCGTACCGGCGCAGGCTCACGTCCCTGTCACTGCCGGACGCCAGCCTGCGCCTCCCCGGACACGTCAGGGCACTGCTGCCGCCCGCGCGCCCGGAGCCGTCGGGTCAGAACGCCTGACCCCGTTCCAGGGCTTTCGGACTCAGAACGCCTGATCGGCGAAGCCGTGCCGCGCCACCCGGGCCATCATGGTCCGCCACACGCTGTAGCTCGTGTGCGGGTTGCCGGTGATGCCGAGCCGGGACTTGGCGGCGTCGAAGGCGCTCTGGGTGCGCGGCCCCCAGGCGCCGTCGACGGCCAGTCCGGACCCCATGAAGTTGTTGCACATCGCCTGGACGAACACGGTGTCGCTGCGCGAGCCCTTGTTGCACACCGTCGGCAGACCGCCGAAGTCGGCGTGGATGTGGTCGGCGTGGGCCGAGTTGTACCAGCCGTCCAGGACGTACCGGAACCGTCTGCGGCAGACCGCGTCCACCGCCAGGTAACGGCGGCGCAGCGTACGGTTGCTGGCCGCGTGGTGGCGGTCCAGCGGTGAGGACTGCCGGCCTCCCGCCCATCTCACGAGGTCGAGGTCCATCGCGGTGCCCTGCCCGTGCTGGCCGGACTTGTTGACGTAGAAGCCCGCGGAGACCAGGAAGGCCACGTCCGCCCCCGACAGGCTTCTGAGGTCGCGTATCCACACCACCAGCCGGTCGTAGAACGCCTGGGTGCACTGCCAGTTGCGCAGCGAGGTGTTGCCCCGGTTGCTCCGCCAGTAGTAGACGGGAGTGCCGTCGATTCTGCTGAACGTCTTCAGGGCCAGTGCCTGCGGGGCCTCCATGGCCGAGGGCAGCGCCAGTGCCCCCGGCGTCTGTGCCGCCTGGGCCGCCTGGGCCGTGGCGGCGCCGATGAACGGTGCCGCCACCGCCGCCGCCCCGAGGCCGCCGATCAGCGCCCGCCGGTCCAGTCCCTGCCCACCGACCGAAGAACGTGCCGCTTGCTCACGCATGCTGTGTGCTCCTTCGCAGTCTCGGTTGACCGATCACTGCAAAGGCTGGCGGGCGGGGCTCATACGTGGCTCATTCCGTTCTCACACGTACGCCGTTCAGCCAACTCCTTTCCGACTGAGCTTCGTTGATGGGGGACTTCCGTCAGCCGCCGAGCCGGGGGAAGAGGGGCACGGCCCCGGGGAGGACGCCGTCGACCGGGGTGCACTGCCGGGCGATGCGGGACGCGGCGTCCGGCAGGAACGGCGTGAGCCGGTCGGCGAGTTGCAGACAGGCCCCGAGCAGAGCGCCGAGGACGTCGTCCAGCCGCTGTCCGGCTTCACGGTCCCCGCCGCGTTCCGCCTTGGCCGATTCCCAGGGCCGCGTGGCGTCGACGCAGCGGTTGGCCTCCTCGACGATCGTCCACACGGCGGCCGCGGCGCGGCGGAAGTCGAAGTCCGCCAGGGCGGTTTCGATCTCCGGCGCGCTGTCGTCGCAGGCACGCGCCAGCCGTTCGCAGCCGGGTGCCGTGCCGCGCGGGGCGGGAAGGCGGCCGTCCCGGTAGCGGTGGGCCATGGTCACCACCCGGTTGACCAGATTGCCGAAACCGCCAGCGAGGTCGCTGTCGGCGCGGGCCACGAGCCGGTCCCGGGTGAAGTCAGCGTCGCCGACCCGCGGTACGTCACGCAGCAGCCACCAGCGGACGGCGTCCGTGCCGACGTCGGCGACCAGCTCGGCCGGATCGACGGTCGTGCCGGCGGACTTGCTGATCTTGCGCCCGTCGACCGTGAGGTAGTCGTGGACCAGGATGTCGGTGGGCAGCGGCAGTCCCGCCGACAGCAGCATCGCCGGCCAGTAGACGGCGTGGAAGCGGAGCACGCCCTTGCCCGCCAGATGCTGACGCCGCCGGCTCCCCGCCCACCACCGGTCGAAGGCCTCGTCGGCGGTGCCGTAGCCGAGGCTGGTCACATAGTTCCCGAGCGCGTCCCACCACACGTAGACGACCTGGTCCGGGTCGCCGGGCACGGGGATGCCCCAGCCGCGGGCGCGGCGCTGGGAACGGGAGACGGAGAAGTCGTGCAGGCCGCCGTCGATCAGGGCGAGCACCTCGTTGCGGCGGGAGGCGGGCTCGATACGCAGCCGGCCGCCGGTGATCAGCTCCCGGAGCGTGCCGGCGTGGCGGGACAGCCGGAAGAACCAGTTCTCCTCGGAGACGAGTTGGGGCTCGGTGCCGTGGTCGGGACAGCGGCCGTCGGCGAGGTCCTCGGGCGTGTAGAACTGCTCGCAGCCGACGCAGTACAGCCCCTCGTAGTGCTTGCGGTACAGATCGCCGGCGTCCGAGCACCGCTGCCACAGCCGCTCCACCCCGGCCCGGTGGCGGGGATCGCTGCTGGTGCGGATGAAGTCGTCGAACGAGAGCGCCAGCGGCTCGCGCAGCCCGGCGAACGCCGCCGCGTTGCGGTCGACGAGCTCCTGCACGCCGATGCCCTCCGCCTCGGCGGCGAGGACGTTCTTCAGCGAGTTGTCGTCCGTCCCCGTGAGGAAACGGACCTGGTCACCGGCCTGGCGGCGGTGGCGCGCGAGCACGTCCGCCTGCACCAGCTCCAGGGCGAAGCCCAGGTGGGGGCGGGCGTTGACGTACGGGATGGTGGTGGTGATGTAGGAACGCGTGTCGGTCACGGGAATCTCCTCCTCTTACCGAGGCGGGGCTCCGGCCTGCGCACACACAAGAGGCCCCGTCCTCGGGGCCTCGGCACGTCAGTCGTCCGTCTCAACAGCCCCGTCTGCGGGGCATCATCGGGAACGCGTGCGTGATCACGGGGCGAGGTTAACAGCACAGCGGCCGGCACGGACAAGGCTTTTCCGGCAGGTGACGCCGGTCCGGTCGCCCATGGCGCCGGTCCGGCCGGAACGCGCTTGACCCGTCCGCGAGGCCGCTGACAGGGTCGGCCCATGGCCACCTTCCGCGCACCCGACGGCACTCTGCTCGCCTATCACGTCTCCGGCGACGGACCGCCGCTGATCTGCCTGCCTGGCGGGCCCATGCGGGCGTTCGCGTACTGCGGCGACCTCGGCGGCCTGGCGGCGCGGGGCCACCGGGTGATCGGGCTCGATCTGCGCGGGACGGGCGAGTCGGAGGCCGCCGCCGACCCGGACTCGTACCGCTGCGACCGCCAGGTCGACGACGTCGAGGCGCTGCGCACGCACCTGGGCCTGGACCGGATCAGGCTCCTCGGCCACTCCGCCGGGGCCCAGTTGGCGACCCTGTACGCGGCCCGCCACCCCAAGCGCGTCTCCGAGCTGGTGCTCGTGACGCCCGGCGGCCAGGCCGTCGGCGAGGAGGCCACCGCGGAGGACCGCCTGGAGACGGCCCGGCTCCGGCGTGACGAGGAGTGGTTCCCGGCGGCGTACGAGGCCCTGGAGGCGGTCACCCAGGGACGGGCGACGGAGAGCGACTGGGAGGCCGTCGCACCCTTCACCCACGGACGCTGGGACGCGGCGGCCCGCGCCCACCGGGCGGCCGGCCCGCAGCAGCGCAACCAGGAGGCCGGGGCGCTGTACGACGCGGAGGGCGCCTTCGCCCCCGCGGCGACCCACGAGGCGCTGTCGGCCTTCGAGGGCCGCACCCTCCTGCTGGCGGGCGAGTTCGACGTGGCCGCGCCGCCGCGCGCGGTGACCGCGGCCGCCACGGCGTTCCCCGACGCCAGGACCGTCGTCCTGCCGGCCGCGGGCCACTTCCCCTGGCACGACGACCGCGAGGGCTTCGTGCGCGCGGTCACGGACTTCCTGGGCTGAGCGGGCGAGGGCTCCTGGGGGGCGCGTACGCGGCCCGGGCCGAGTGCCCCGCCGCGTAGGCTCGGGGATACGTACGCCCGGAAGGAACAGACGCATGACCCGCCCCGCACCCGGCCCCGCCGTGCCGCAGTCGGTCGACCGCGCGCTGGAGATCCTCGACGCCGTGGCGGACGCTCCCGGGCCGGTCGGGGCGAAGGCCCTCGCCCGGCGGCTGGGGTGCTCGCTGTCGACCGTGTACCACCTGCTGGGGCCGCTGACCGCCCGCGGGCACCTGGTCCGCACCGGTGCCGGGTACGCCCCCGGGCCGCGGCTGGCCGCGCTGCACCGGTCGTACCGGAGGCACTTGGGGCTGGGGCCGCAGATCGCCGAGCTGCTGCCCCGGCTGCGGCGGGCCACCGGAGCGGAGGCGTACTTCACCGCGTACCGGGACGGCCGGATCGTCATGATCGACAGCACGGTGCCGGTGACGGACGTGGCCCACCCCTTCCTGCCCGGACCCGAGACCCGCGCACACGCCACCGCCCACGGGAAGGTGCTGCTCGCCGCGCTGCCGAGGACGGCCCGGCGGCGGTATCTGGCCGAGCACGGCATGGCCCGGTTCACCGACCGCACGATCACGACGGCGGAACGCTTCGAGGCGGAGGTCGCGCAGGTACGGGGGCAGGGCCTCGCGGTGTCGATGGGCGAGGCGGACCCCGGGTTCACCTGCCTGGCGACCACGCTGCCGCAGCCGGCCGACGGCCCGGACGGCGTGGTGCAGGCGCTGTCGGTGTCGCTGCCCACCGCCGACTTCCGGCGGCGGCACGGGGAGATCCGGGCGGCGCTGGCGCGGGCCGCGGCGACGGCGTCGCTCTGACCGGACGGCCGCTTTCCGCCCGTTTTCCGGCACAGCCGGAATCGGGCGCGCCGCGAGTGGCTCCGCGCGGCCGGTGGCGGCACCGTGGACGGCATGATCTTCATCGCCGTCAGGTTCACCGTCCGCCCCGAGTACAGCGACCGCTGGCTCGAGATCGTCGACGACTTCACGCGCGCGACCCGCGCCGAGCCCGGAAACCTCTTCTACGACTGGTCGCGCAGCGTCGACGACCCTCACAGGTTCACGCTCCTGGAGGCCTTCGCCGACGCCGACGCGGGCGCGGCGCATGTGGCCTCCGACCACTTCCGGGCCGGCATGGAGTCGATGGCGGCGGCCATCGCGACCACCCCGGAGATCATCCACGTCGAGGTCCCGGGCCAGGGCTGGAACGAGATGGCGGAGCTCAAGCCGGTCCGGTAGGGCCGCGGCCCGGGAGCGTACGCCAGGGGGCGGTTCCGTGTGACTCCCGGACCGCCCCGACGCCGACGCCGTGTCTCAGGGCCCTCGGTGGATGGCGGGCGCCGGGGCCGGGGCGGGAACGCGGGCACGGTCGCCGTCCTGGTCGAGGGCGCGGCCGAGGCGCAGCAGGGCGGCCTCGCGCTCCGGTGCCGCTTCCTCGCGTTCACAGCAGGCGCGGGCGAAGAGGCGGAGGAGATCGTGGTAGCGGTACCACTGCGGAGCCACGGACTCCAGCAGGGAGGCGTCCACCAAACCCTCCAGCAGGTCCTCGGCGTAATGGTCGGGCAGGTCAAGGACGGCCGCCGCGGCCGCCAGAGGGATGTCGGGGCCGTCGGTGAGGGCCAGGAGACGGAAGGCACGCGCGCCGGCCGGGTCCAGTTGCCCGTAGCCGAGTTCGAAGGCGCTCTTGACCGCGAGGTCACCCGCGCGAAGTTCCTCCAGGCGCCGGCGCTCGTCGGCGAGTCTGGCCGCCAGCACCGGGACCGTCCAGGTGCGGCGGGCGGCCAGCCGGGAGGCGGCTATGCGGATCGCGAGCGGCAGGAAGCCGCAGGCCGCCACCACGTCGAGAACGGCTTCGCGCTCGTCGGCCACCCGTTCCGCACCGACGACGCCTGTGAAGAACTGGACGGCCTCCTCCGGGGACATCACGTCCAGGTCCACGAGGTGCGCCCCCGCCAGATCGACCATCCGGCCACGGCTGGTGACCAGCGCCGCACACCCTGCCGTGCCCGGCAGGAGGGGCCGGACCTGGGCCGCGTCCCGCACGTTGTCCAGCACCACGAGGATCCGGCGGCCGTCGAGGGCGGAGCGGTACAGCGCGGCCCGGGCCTGCCACCTGTCGGGCAGTTCGGAGCGCGGGACGCCGAGGGCTTGGAGGAAGTCGCCCAGCACGTCGTGCACGTCGGCCGTCCCTTCCCGGGGCCGGTCGAGATGCGCGTAGAGCTGGCCGTCCGGAAAATAGGGCCGGACCGCGTGCCCCACCTCCAGCGCGAACGCCGTCTTGCCCGCGCCCGCCATGCCGGACACCGCGACGACGGGCGTCGCGGCCTCGTCCTCGGCCGACGTCAGCCGCCGGACGGTCTCGTGCACGGCCGTCACCCGACCGGCGAAGTACGGCTCTCTGGCCGGGAGTTGGGCCGGACGGTACGCAGCGGAGGTGGCAGCGGCGCGCGGCGCGCGGAGCCCGGAGGTGGCCAGCGTCACGTCCGCCGCGAGGATCCGCCGCTGAAGCTCGGCGAGTTCGGGTCGCGGATCGACACCGAGTTCGTCGGCGAGGAGCCGTCGGGTGTCCGCGTACACGGCGAGCGCCTCCGCCTGCCGCCCGCTGCGGTACAGGGCGAGCATCAGCAGTTCACGCAGCCGCTCACGCAGGGGATACGCGTCGGTGAGCGCGGTCAGCTCGGAGACGGCTTCCGCATGGGCGCCGATCTCCAGGTCGACGTCGAGACGTGCCTCCAGGAGTTGCAGGCGCCACTCCTCCAGGCGGGCGCGCTGGCTGTCGGCGAACGGACCCGGGACCGCGGTGAGCGCCTCCCCGTCCCACAGGCCGAGCGCCTCGTTCATCCGGGCACGGGCTTCGCGCACGTCGCCTGCCGCCAGCAGCTTCTCGGCCTCGGCGGCCAGCCGCCTGGCGATCCCCAGGTCCACCGCGTCTTCGGGGACGCGCAGGACGTAGCCGCCGGATTCACTGTGCAGGACGTTCATACCGAGGATCTTGCGCAGCCTTGAGGCGTAGGTCCTCGTGACCGCCAGGGCCTGGGTGGGCGCATCCTCGCCCCAGATGGCGTCGATCAGCTCCGGGGCGGTGGCCGTGCGTCCGTTGCGCAGCAACAGGGCTGCCAGGAGGGCGCGCTGCTGCGGCGACCCGGAAGGCAGCACCTCGCCGTCGTCGCGCCGGATGCTCACCGGTCCGAGCACCGAGAACCGCAACTGCGGCGCGCCTGCCGCCTCCTCGCCGCGCATCACCGCTCCCGACCTCGTCGCGCCCTGTGCGGGCGTATTCAGGACGTCCATCATTCGTATATCGCCGGAGCCCACCATAGTTGAACTGACGTCCGCCACCAGACTGCCCAGTCCGTTGGACCATACGTCGCGAGGGTAACCCCGGGATGGCCTCCCGGGGCCCTTGGCGTTTTCGGAATATGCCAACTCTGTTGCTGCGACCGCCTTTTGGGCTACGGTCATACCGCTGTCACGCCGTCGAGACGACACCGAGGGCCTCCTAGCCAGAAGCCTGCCGACGTTCCTCTCGCGCGCCGTGCGCAGCCATCACGGACTGGGCAAACGGACGTTAGGAGAGTGCTCTCACCATGCACTTCACAAGCTCATCGATCGGGCTGCTGGCCGGCGTGACCATCTCGCTGGCCTACTTCGTACTCGTCGGCTATCTGGCGAGGTCACTGCGCACCACCCACCGGCTGCCGGTCGTCATCGGGGCGATCTCGGGCATGCTCGGGGCACTGCCCGCGATCCTGTACTCGATGCAGTACGTGCTCGATGTGAGCGCCTGACGGTCACCCGGCCCCACGGCCACGGCGTCACCCGGCCAACCGCACTTCGCGCCGGGGGCGGGGCTGCGGCACCTGGGGGTGCCGCAGCCTTCCCACTGCCTCAGCCGCGCTCGTTCCCGGTCCCGGTGAGGCCGTGCCGTGTCGGCCAGAGGAGAGCCTGAGCGACCACGACCCGCTCGCCGTCGAAGGTGACGGCGGGGCCTTCGTGCAGTCGGTAGCCCTGGCCGAGCGCCTCGCTCACGCGTCGGCAGAACGCCTCGTCGTCGGGGCCGGTCAGTACGCGGTACACGGGCAGCCCGTCGGGTGGTGTGCTCATGGGGCCAAGGATCTCAGAGGTCCTGGATACGCCGGAAGGGAGCGCCGGCCTCCAGCGCGTACGCGACCTCCAGCAGCATCCGCTCGTCGCCGGGGCGGCCGGAGAACATGACGCCGATGGGCAGCCCGTCCTCCGTCGCGCTCGCGGCGGGCACCGAGATCGACGGCGTTCCGACGACGTTGTTGACCGGGGTGAACGCGACGTACGCCAGGATCCGTTCGATCAGCGTCGGGTACGGAACGCCCGGGCTGAGGTGACCGATCGCGGGCGTGGTGTGGGCGAGCACCGGGGAGAGGACGAGGTCGAGCCCGCGGAACGCCGCCGCGTACGCCTCCCGCGTACGCTTCAGCCGCCGCAGCACTCCGGGCGTGCGCTGCCAGCCCTTCAGATACGCCTCGCGCAGTCCCCGGCTGAGGCCGTCCATGCGGCGCCGGTCGAAGTCCGCGCCGAGCGTCCGGCCCGTGACGCCGATCAGGAACGACAACAGGCCCCAGTAGGCGAGGAAGTCCTCGGTGAAGCGGGGGTCGAGCGTCAACTCCATCGGTTCCACGGTGTGCCCGAGCCCCTCGAGCGTCGCCGCCGTCTCCGTGACGGCCGCCCGGGTGGCGGCGTCCGATCGCACCCCGTTGGGCGAGTCCAGCAGCAGACCGATGCGCAACCGCTGCGCCGAGGGGCCCTCGACCAGCCCGAGCGGGGGCAGTTTCGGGTTGCGCCAGTGCGTCTCGGCGGCGGCGAGGAATGCGGCGGTGTCCCGCACGGACCGGCTCAGGACGCCGTCGGTGACGATGTCGAGCGGCAGTTGACGGCCCTGCGCGTTCGCCACGACCCGGCCACGGGTCGGCTTCAGCCCGACGAGGCCGCAGCAGGCGGCGGGGATCCGGATCGAGCCGCCGCCGTCGTTGGCGTGCGCGACCGGCACCGCGCCGGCCGCGACGAGCGCCGCGCTGCCGCCCGACGAACCGCCCGCCGAGTGGGCGGTGTGCCAGGGGTTGCGGACGGGCTCGGCGTCCTCGTACTCCGTGGTCGGGCTGAACCCGAACTCGGGCAGCCGGGTCTTGCCGAGCACCGTGACACCGGTGCTCAGGAGCTGCCGCGTGAACGGCGCGTGCCGGCGTGCGCCCTTCGGCACGAACGCGGCACTACCGTGACCGGTGGGCAGCCCCAGGTAGTCGGTGTTGTCCTTGACGAAGGTCGGCACCCCGGCGAACACCTCGCCCGCTCCCACGCCTGCGCCGTGCGCCGGTACGTCGAGCTGCACCTGAACCGCGTTGAGCCGCGCCTCCACGGCGCTGACCCGCGCCGCCGCGTCCCGGGCGACCTCGTCGGCGCCGACCTCACGCCGCCGAATCGCCTCGGCGAGCCCGACGGCGTCGTGCTCGCCGAGGGCGTCGTCGCAGAAGGCGTGCACCGTGGTCTGTTTCCCGGAAGTCGTCACCGCTGGCTCCGCCCATGAACGCGTGGATGGTTGCCGGCCATCATTCCTTACCGGCAAGTAACACGCGAGGGTTCCGGGGCCGCGATCTCGGGAATCCGTGCGGTACGAACTCTCTTGCTGCGCTGAGTCGGCGCGCCGGGCAGCCACCCTCTCGGGTCGGTCAGACTGACACGATGAGACGAATCCTCGTTGCTCTCACTGCCGTTGGGGCGGTCCTGCTCTCGGGATGCTCCGACGACGACGCCTCGGCAGGCCCCCCGACGGCCACCGCGTCTCCCGGCCCCACCGCCACCGACCTGGCCGCGCACTACCGAAAGGCCGGCGGAGACGCCGCCGTCCAAGGCATCGACCACACGCGGCGGGCGGACGGTGCCGCGCTGCTGACGGTGTGGACCGACAAGAACGACGGTTACGTGCCCTTCGATACATTCGCCGACGCGCTGAGTACCTTCCTCTCCGGCGAGGACGTCCGCCTCGACCGGGGGTACATCCTCACGGTCTACGGCGCTGACGGCTCGCTGCTGCACAAGTACGACACGGCCCCGGGCCCTTCAGCCCGATGACAGGCCGGTGGCGCGCCGCCCGGCCGGGTGCGGGGAGCGTCGCGGCCCTCGGTAGCCTGCGTCATCATGAAGCGCCCCTGGATCCTGCCGACGCTGTTCGTGCTCTGCGGCTCAGCCGTCGCGACCGGGATGTTCCTCAAGGGGAGCCCCGGCGAGGCCGTGGTGCTCCTGCTGGTGTTCGGGTTGCCGGCAGCTGTGAACTCGCCGCTGATCTTCCCGAGGTCGATCGGTGCGCTGGAGGCACAACGCCTCAGCGCGGTCGACGGCCGGCCGGTCGTCTTCTGGCGGCCGGGCTGCACGTACTGCCTGCGACTGCGCATCCGGTTGGGCCGCAACGCCCGCCGGCTGCACTGGGTCGACATCTGGCGCGACCCGGCGGGAGCGGCAGCGGTACGGGCGGCCAACGACGGCAACGAGACCGTACCGACCGTCCTCGTGGCGGGCCGGCCGCACGTGAACCCGGACCCCGCGTGGGTGCGCGAGCAACTCCCGCCTTCTTGACTTGCGCCCTGGCGGGTCTCCACGCTGCCGGTGTGCCCCGGCAAGTGGGGGCAGCGGTAGTGGGGCGGTTCCCAAGCGCCGGTCATGACGCGTGAGCCGGTCGCGGGTAGGGCCGCACGCGGCAGGGCTGCCACCCCGACGCGGGGTGGCAGCCCTGCCGGTCAGTCGGCCAGCAGCTCCCGAAGTTCGCCGACCGCCTCCCGGAGGCGGTCCGCGAACGTCCGCATCTGGTCGGCCACCCCCAGCGGTGTGCTCAGATAGAGGTTGAACCGCTCCGGCAGCAGCACGTACGCGACGCCGATACACCGGTCACTCGTGGCCCCGAAGCCGAAGTACTGGATGTTGGCGGACGGTGCGGAGCTGGTGCTCAGGTAGTCGTCCCGCATCGTCAGCCAGCCCGGAGTGCGGTACAGCGCGGGCTGCTCGGTCACTCCCAGCTCGGCCCCGCGCCGTCGCTGGATCAGTTCCAGTTCCCACAGGTGCTGCTCGGGTGCCTCTCCCAGCCGGCATTCCTTTGCGCGCGTCACATGCTTCTGGGCGGCGGCCCGGAACGCGGCGCGCCGGGTGGCGGCGTCGGCTGCCGGATCGGTCATGGCCGCGACGAACTCGTGCATCTCGGGGGTGACGACGCGCATCGCCTCTGTCCGCCCGTGCCGGTACTGGCGGGTGGCGATCGACTCGTACGTAGCGCCCAGGTGTCCCTTGGCGCGCTGGTGGGCGAGCTGGTAGGCCACCTGGACGAACGCGTCCGGCGAGACGCCCAGGGCCTTGGCCGCACTGCTGCCGAAGTCGTCGAAGGACACGATGCGGGTGGCGGTGGCAGCTCCGTACGCCGCGAACGCGTCGGCGGCCGAGCGCACTTGGGCCCGCAGGGCGTCGTCGAGTTCGAAGACGACCGGTTCCAGCGCCGGCAGCCCCTGGGAGCGGGCGCCGGACCGGCGGGAGTGCTCCTCGGCCGGGGTGGTCAGCAGGGCGTCGGTGAAGCTGAGGATGGTGGTGCCGTCCAGCTCGCAGTGCTCCACGTTGATGCCCGCGCGGCCGTCGGCGAAGACGATGAAGGACACCGCCTTGTCGAACCAGCGGTTGCCGCGGTCGCCGTACAGCAGCTGGTCGCAGGCGTCCTGGGTGTCCGCCGGGGCGAAGTCCTCCAGGCAGACGCAGAACAGGGCGGTCTCGACGTCGTCGAGCGCGTCCGCGTTGCGGGGGTGGCACGCGAGCAGGGACTGGCGGGCTGCCGCCCACTGAGCGCGAGCCATGGTGGTGAGGTGGCCCACCGAGGTGTCCGCGGCGGCCGGTTCGGCGCCGGCCTTCATCACCGCGTGCAGTCCTGCCTCGAGGTCTTCGAGGCTGTGCGGGACGCCGTCCGCGCCGAGCACGTCCAGGCGGAACATGCCTCCCCGGAAGAACACCACGATGTGCCGGGCCCGGGACGGGCCCGGCCACTGGTCGGTGTAGGGGCTGCGCACGGTGTCCTGTTCCGCGCCGGGAATACGCGTCGCGGAGAACAGATACTTGTTCTGCTCCATCGACTGGGGCTCCCCGCGCTGCATCACCGGAGGAATGAGCTCCTGGTCGAGCTGCCGCTTGTAGTCGACGGCCCCGGCGATGAGCCCGGCAGCACGCTCCACCTGCGGCCGGCCGGTGTCCTTGAACAGGAAGAAGAAGTTGGCGTTGAGCGCGATCCGGTCCCGGCGGCCCAGGTAGCGGTACGGCCAGAAGGTGTCGAGCCAGCTGTGTACGCCCTCCGCCGCGTCGTACTCCTCCAGCGCCGCGTGCAGCACCCGGCCCGGGCCGTCCGGCCGGAGGAACGCTGCCACCTCGGCCTCCGTCGCCGCCAGTTCGTCGACGGTCAGCAGCGGCTCGCACCAGGCGAGGAACCTCTCGCAGCTCGCTTCGAGTGTGGGCAGCGGCACGCGCGGCAGACCGGCCTCCTGGGAGAAGGTCGTCATGGCAGGCATGTCCTGACTGGTGTTCAATTCTGCTCTCGATTCAGTTCAATGGGGCCTGTGGCTTCCCCGTCAGCGGGCCGGGAGAGGTAGAGCTGTGCGTACAGCCAGCCTTCCGCCTCCAGGCCCCGCGCATTCACCCCGACGGCCGACATCCTGTCCAGCACGAGCGCCTGCTCCTCAGAAGAGGCGAACCTGCGCTGTCTGAAGGACCCATCGGCACGGACGGTCCGGTAGCCCAGCTCGGCCAGCGCGTGCTCGACGGGGTCGAACGGGAACATCCGCAGGACGAAGTGCGCCATCCAGGGCCGGCGGGTGCCCTGTGCCTGGACGACTCGGGTGAGCGTGCGCTCCGTGACGTAGCCGAGGCAGCCCGTCGAGATCACCAGGTCCGTCCCGGCGAACTGGGCGCGCTGCCGCGGCGTGGGCTCGCGCTCCTCCAGGTCGGCGTGGACCGCGTCGTCCAGGAACTCGGCGTCGAGCGCGTAGGACAGCGCGCTGCCGGAGGTGTCGAGGCCGACGAAGCGGACGGGTTGCGCGGGGCGGCGCGACCGGGCCAGCTCCCGGTCGTGGGCCAGCAGGGCTTCGCGGCTCTCTCCCGCGCGCTCCTGGCCGGCGTAGCGCGCGTACAGCTCGTCCATCGTCGCGTCGTACTTCAGCAGGGCGGCGTTGATTCCGTAGGAACAGCCGATGTCCAGCACCTTGGGGACCGCGACACCTTGCGAGTCGCGGTACTCCTTGATGAGTTTGGCGAAGTAGGGCTTGGCCTGCTGGGGAATGCTGTAGCCGAGCGGGTTCAGCGCGCTGAAATAGCTGCGCGGATCGGGCTGGGTGTAGATGTGGTCGAGAGAGACTTTCCCGGTGGCGTCGAATCGCACAGGGCTTACTCCTCCATTGATCGCTTGGTGCGGATCGCGCAGCGGGGGCTCGCGCAGCGCCGGATCGCGGAGCGGGGATACCGCTAGTCCAGCAGCAGGTCGCCCCGCACGGCCCGGCCCTCGGCCGCCAGATGCTCGGGCAGTACGCGGCCGAAGAGCTGCTGGGTCCGTGCCACGCTCCCGATGACGCCCGGGTGCTCGCTGTAGGCGAATATCGCGGAGTGGCGGGCGACCTCGCCGCGCACGGGGCTCACCCGGTGCAGCGAGTAGCGGCCCTTGAACAGCTGCAGGTCACCCGGCTGCAGGGGCAGGCTCCGAATCAGCCGCTCGCCACGGCCGTCCAGTACGTCCCGGACGTCGTCGAAGCGCTCGTCGTGCGCGGACCTGATGTTCGGGCAGTACTCGAAGTCGCCGCCGGCCTGTGCCTGCTGGGTGAGCATGCTGACGGTGAACTCATTGGTGTCGAAGTGCCAGGGGTGCTCCATGCCGGGAGCGACGACATTGAGAACCAGCCCGGAGAGCGGGTCCGCCAGCTCGTGGAGCTGCGGCAGCCCGAAGCAGCGGGCGATGAAGTCCTGGAACACCGGGTGGGAGTAGAGCCTGCTGATGAGGGAACTCTGGGGGACGCGGTCCCGCGCGACGAAGGCGTTGCCCCGCTGGAAGGTGCGCCGACCGGGGTGGTCCTCGGGCAGCGCCGAATCCACCGCGATGTTGTAGACGTTGACGGTTTCGACGTCGTAGTGGGCCCGAGGGGCGATGGCCGAGCACTCCTGCCGCAGGACTTCGCGGAGCGACGGACGGATGAAGTCCGGCAGCACGGTGCAGCCGAGAGTCCGCAACTCGAGCCCGGCGCGGGAGACCACGGCCTGTGCCTCGGCGCTCTCGGGTTCCGACAGGGGATAGCGAGCCGTGTCGACCACCTGGTCGAGCGTTGCGGTTTCCAAGGTTCTCAATCGATCCTCTCCACATGCGGGCAGACCGTCCCGGGCGGAATGCTCCCGGCGCGGCTCCTCATCAACTCCGCTGAGACACAGGAGCGTTGAAGCTTGCGCCGAAGCTGCCACAGAGCCGCCCTCGTTGTCTGTGACACGTCACACGAAGCCGGGGCGGCATACTCGGGGCCGCACCTGGTAAGTCACCGAGGGAAGATTCATGGGACGGATGCGGGTTCTGCTGTTGGACGCGGCTCCTGGGGAACTGCTTGATCGTGAGCTGGAGCGCCTGCTCGGGCACGGAGCGGCCGTCACGCTGAACCTCCGGCGGGTGGCCGACCGGGCGAGCGCGCGGGCCGCGTGGACGGACCGGGTGGACTTCGCCGACTTCGACGCCTTCGACGAGTCGTTGCTGATCGCCGAGACCGTCCGCGACGGGCTCGGCCATCACGCCGTGAAGTCCCGGGCGGGCGTCCCGTTGCGCGCCGCGTTTCTGGCGGCGGCGACCGATCCGGCGCTGGTGAACCCGCTCCGGGTGATCGGTCGGGCCGGGGCGGGCACCGACCACGTCGACCTGGCCGCCGCCGCCCGCCACGGCGTCGCCGTCACCCACACCCCGGGTTCCAACGCGACCGCGGTCGCGGAGTTCACCCTGGCGCAGCTGCTCGCCCTGATCCGGAACCTGTCGGGGCACAACGAGGCCGCGCACCACGGCCGCTGGAGCGCGCCGACCACCCCCGCGGTCGAGCTGTCGGAACTGACCCTGGGCATCCTCGGGCTCGGCCGGATCGGCCAGGCGCTGGCCGAGCGGGCGGCCGCCCTCGGCATGACCGTCCACGGTCTCTCCCGCCGCCCGGCAGCGGCGGCGGTGCCCCGAGCCGAGTCCCTCCGCGCCCTGCTGGCCGGCAGCGACGTGATCTCCCTGCACCTCCCGCTCACCCCGCAGACCCGGGGAATGATCGGCCAGGCGGAACTGGCGCTGATGCGGCCCGGTTCGATCCTGCTGAACACCTCCCGGGGCGGAATCGTCGACGAGCAGGCCCTGGCGGACGCGCTGCGCGACCCGGCGCACCCCCTGGCGGGCGCCGCCGTCGACACCTTCGCCCACGAGCACGCCGCTTTCAGCTCCCCGTTGTTCGGCCTGTCCAACGCCCTGCTCACCCCGCACGTCGCCGGGATGACCCGGCGCGCGATGGCCGAGGCCGCCCTCCGCTGCGCCGACCACATCGCAGCGCTGCTCACCGGCCGCCCGGAAGGCGTCCCCGTGGTGACGCCGTAACGTATGCGGTCGCTGGGGCGCTGTTCAGTGCTGCTTGCGTCGCCCTCCGGGTGACCGGTCCCGCCCGGTCGCCGGGGCGGCCGCACCGGCGTCGCGGCCGTACGGGACCCCGTCGCCGTGGACACCATCGTCATCGAGGTGCCCTGGCACGCAGGAACCGACCTGCACGATATGCATGTGCTGTGAAGATCGCTCGAAACAGCGCGGATCGGACTCCTCTTCGAAGGCGGTCCACGGGCCACCGGGTCGGCAATGTCCGGGTACACCTGCCGTCACTGAGCGCGGTCGACTACGGTGTTCCCGGACATTGATTGCCTGATCAGCCCTGACGAGGACCTGTGCAGACCACACCGCTCAGCCCCGAGGACCCTTCCGAGGTCGGCGGCTTCGAGCTGCTCGGCCGGATCGGGCACGGCGGCATGGGCCAGGTCTATCTCGGCGAGTCGCCCGGTGGAGAGCCTGCGGCTGTGAAGGTGATCAAGGCATCGGTCGTCGACTCCGAGGCCCGGCTGCGCTTCGCGCAGGAGATCGAAGTCCTCAAGACGGTCTGGGGCCCGCGCATCGCCGCGTTCCTGGACGCCGATCCGGAGGCGGAGCGGCCGTGGCTGGCGACCGAGTACGTCGACGGTCCCGATCTGCGCCGGCACATCACCACCAACGGCCCACTCCCGCCCGTGCTGGTCGCCTCCCTCGGCGCGACGCTCGCGGAAGCACTGGCGGCTGTGCACAAGCAGGGTCTGGTCCACCGTGATCTGAAGCCGGCCAACATCCTCCTCGGCCCCAACGGTCCGAAGATCATCGACTTCGGGCTCGCCGTGTTCTCCGAGGCCGGGGTGACGCTCACCGCCCCGAACACCGTGATGGGCACCCCCACCTGCATGGCCCCCGAGCAGGCGAGCGGCGTCAAGCCGCTGACTTCCCCGGTGGACGTGTACGCGCTGGGCGCGGTGCTGCTGTACGCCGCGACCGGCCACTATCCGTACGAAGCAGCCAACATCCACGTCCTGTTCAACATGATCATCCAGAGCGGGACCGAACCCGACCTCTCGGGTGCTCCGGACGAGCTGACCCCGCTGCTGACGTCGATGCTCGCTCACGCCGCCGGGGACCGGCCCACGATGCCCGAGGTCGTCCAGACGTGCCGGGCCGTGATCGAGGCGCAGGGTCTGAAGGTCGCGCAGGCCCGCCGCCGGCTGACCACACACACGGCGCCCGGGCCCTTCGTCCGATCGTCCGAGCTCCCCACGGAGCCGCTGCCGCAGCCTGCCGCCCGGGTCCCGGCCCCCACGCTGCCGATCACGCAACCCCTGCCGACCCTGCCCGGTCCGGTGGACGCGCCCCCGCACGCGCCGGCCCCCACGCTCCAGGCGGACATCGCTCCCCACAAGCCGGCCGCGCCCGCTGTGCGCCCCGCCCGTATCACGAAGCGCGCCGCCGCCCCCGCGCCGCTGCGCCACTCGGTGCAGGCGCGCAAGGTCGCCCAGCAGTTGCGCGAGACGTACGCGCAGAGCGCCAAGTTCTGACCTCCGGGCCCCACGCCCCGCGCCCCGCAGCACCCTCCCCCCGCACCACCCCGCAGAGCAGCAACAGCACAGGAGGCAGCGCCCGTGACCGTCGAGCAGGAGCGCACGGACCGGCCCGCAGATGTCGTGGCGGACGCGCAGTATCCGCCCGGTGCGCAGATCGTCGTGCGCGACGAGGAGTGGCTCGTACGGAACGTCACGCGCACCGCCCACGACGGCGACCGGATCGAGGCGGTGGGCGTCTCGGAGTTCGTCCGCGACCAGGAGGCCGTCTTCTTCACGGCCCTGGACGACGTGGAGCTGATGGACCCGCGCCGCACCAAGCTGATCGCGGACGACTCGGCGAACTTCCGCCGCAGCCGCCTCTTCCTGGAGGCCGTACTCCGCAAGACCCCGCTCCCCCAGTCCGAGCGCGGCCTCGCCCTCGCCGACAGTTTCCTGCTCGACGCCCTCCCGTACCAGCACCGCCCGGCTCAGCTCGCGCTCTCCGGTCTCAACCTGCGGCCCCGGTTGCTGATCGCCGACGTGGTCGGCCTCGGCAAGACGCTGGAGATCGGCCTCACCCTGGCCGAGCTGATCCGGCGCGGCCGGGGCGAGCGCATCCTCGTCGTCACACCGCAGCACGTCCTGGAGCAGTTCCAGCACGAGCTGTGGACCCGGTTCGCCATTCCGCTGATCCGGCTGGACTCGGCGGGCATCGAGAAGGTGCAGCGGGAGATCCCGGCGGGCCGGAACCCGTTCACGTACTTCAAGCGGGTCATCGTCTCCATCGACACCCTGAAGAACACGGACCAGTACAAGCATCATCTGGAGCAGATCCGCTGGGACGCGGTCGTCATCGACGAGTCGCACAATTTGATCAACCGCGGCTCGCTGCGCAACCAGCTCGCCCAGCTCCTCGCGCCCCGCACCGACGCCCTCATCCTCGCATCGGCCACCCCGCACAACGGCAACGCCCGCTCCTTCGCCGAACTGATCGCGCTGCTCGACCCGGCGGCGATCCGCAACCCGGAGCACTACGACGCCGACGACATCAAGCACCTGTTCATCCGCCGGACGAAGGTCAGCCCCGAGGTCCGCGAGACGATGAAGGGCCAGTGGGCGGACCGGGGCCCGTCGGAGTCGGTGCACTGCGCGGCGACACCGGCCGAGGAGAAGGTGTTCGAGGAGCTGGCGCGGGTGTGGCTGCCGGCTCCGGGGGAGGGCACGTCGGTCAGCGAGGTGCCGCTGTTCCCGTACACGCTGCTGAAGTCGTTCCTCTCCTCGCACCGTGCCTTCCGGGCGACGGTCTCGGCCCGGATCAAGACGCTGCTGAAGAAGGACTTCGCCGACCCGGACTCGCCGGAGCTGGTGGCCCTGCGCAGGCTGGACGAGCTGACGGCGGGGATGACGGAGTCCGACTCGGCGAAGCTCACGGCGCTGGTCGGGCAGTTGAAGGCGATCGGCGTCGGCCCCAAGTCGGACACCCGGGTCGTGGTCTTCTCGGAACGCGTCCAGACCTTGGAGTGGCTGCGGGAGGCAGTGCCGGCGGCGCTCGGCTTCAAGGGCAAGGCGCTCGGCGAGGCGGCGCGCGTGATGCACGGCGGACTCTCCGACGAGCAGCAGATGCAGTGCGTCGAGGACTTCGGGCTCGCCGACACCCCCGTACGCATCCTCTTCACGGGCGACGTCGCCTCCGAGGGTGTCAACCTGCACCGCCAGTGCCACCAGTTGATCCACTACGACGTGCCCTGGTCGCTGATCCGCATCGAGCAGCGCAACGGCCGTATCGACCGCTACGGGCAGGCCCACCAGCCGCAGTTCCGCGCGCTGATCCTCACGAGCGAGGTGGACGGCGCGAAGGACGACCGGACGGTCGCGGAGCGGCTGCTGGAGCGGGA
Organism: Streptomyces sp. NPDC002835; assembly: GCF_053591995.1. NCBI lineage: Bacteria > Bacillati > Actinomycetota > Actinomycetes > Kitasatosporales > Streptomycetaceae > Streptomyces > Streptomyces sp. NPDC002835. The sequence goes on from NZ_JBSFUW010000007.1 coordinate 94,749, forward strand.
GGACGAGGCGCACCGCTCACTGGGTACAGCGGAGGCGGTGAGCGGGCTCTACCGGGCGGAGGCCGAGGAGAAGTCCCTCGTCCAGGACCTGCTGCGGGGCCGCACGGTCGACGAGTCGCTTCAGCGGTCGGCCGAGGACGCGGCGGCGGCGAAGGACGACTTCCTGGCGGACTTCTTCGCGGAGGTCGACGCCTTCGACGGCACCGAGGCGGAGGCGGCCCCGGCCGCGTCCGAAGTTCCCGCGGCACCGGCAGACGACGACGGTACGGGCCCGGCGCCCGCGCCCGCCGTCGTGCCGCGCCTGTTCGCGGGGACGCGGGAGTTCGTCGACGAGGCGCTGCGCGAGGTGTTCCCGGACGCGCAGCGGCAGTTGGAGATGGACCGCGACGACGAGACGGGCCTGATGTCGTTCCGCCCGCCGGCCGATCTGGTCCACCGCATGAAGGCCCTGCCCCCGGACTACCGCCGCGAGCAGCGCCTCCACGAGCGGATGCTGGTGACACTGAACCGCAAGCTGGCCAACCTGTCGCTGGTCCGCGCCCGCGAGTCGTCCACGTCCAGCTGGCCCGACATCTCGCTGCTGACCGACCTCCACCCGGTGGTGGAGTGGCTTACGGACAAGGTCCTGGTCAACCTGGGCCGTCAGGAGGCCCCGGTCATCACGGCCGATGTCCCCGCGCCCACCTACCTCGTGCAGGGCATCTACTCCAACGCGCTGGGCCGCCCGACGGTCGTGAAGTGGATGACCGTTCGGGACGGGGTGGCCTCCGACGACATGGTCGACGCCCTGCGCCGGGCCGGTGTCGGCCCGACGATGGCCAACCCGCTGCACACCCACGACCTCGACGCCCTCGCCGCCGGCATCCCGGACGCGCTGCGGGCGGCGGAGGTGTTCCTCGACAAGCACAGCGACGACTGGGACCGCGCCTTGGAGCAGCCGATCGAGAAGTACCGGCAGCGCCTCGGCGACTGGGAGCAGCTCAGCCTCGGCGGTACGACGAAGACGGACCTGACCCGGCTCGCCGACTCGCTGCTGACCACCGGACGCCCCATGCTCCGCATCCTCGCCGTCCTCGACGCGGCCTCCCCCGCGTCGTCCTCCGCTTCCGCCCGCGCCTGAACGAACCAGGAGGTTCCTACCGCCATGACGTACGACTCCCTGGTCAACCGCGGCGACTACTTCTCCGCGCACTACCTGGCCGAGGTCTTCCCCAAAGACCTCAAGTCGGGCCTGCTGGCGAAGTGGAAGGAACGCGAGGAGGAGGCGAAGACGGCAGCCGCTGCGGACGCGACCGCCGAGGAGACCGAGTCTGCCGCCGACGCGCTGCCCGTCACCCCGCGCCTGGGCCTGCGGGCCCTGCGCCGCCCGTACTTCAAGTCCCGCGCGTACTTCGCCGACGCGGCCGGCGACGACACCGAGGACGGCGACGCCCTCACCTACGAGCGGCCCGAGTGGCGCACCCGCGCGGCCGAGCTGAACGCCTCCGTGCTGCGTGCCTTCGGCTACGACGCCAAGCCGCAGACCCTCACCGTGCGCCGCGCCGACACCCCGTACGAGGTTCAGGTCGCGCACGCCGAACCGGGGCTCGTCGCCCTTGACTGCGGCTGGGCGGCCGAACCGGACGCCGCGCTCGACCCGGACGGGGCGGGCCGGCTGCTCAACCCGCTGCGGCTCGACGGGCAGAACACCATCACGACCGGTTCCAAGCTGGCCTCCTACCTCTTCGCGAGCGAGGACGCGCCCCGCTACGTGCTGCTCCTCGCGGGCGGCGTGATCGTCCTCGCCGACCGGGCGGCCTGGGGCGAGGGCCGCTACCTGGCCGCCTCACTGGACACCGCGCTCGACCGCAACAACACCAAGGACGGCCAGGAACTCGACACCCTGGCGGCCCTGTTCGGCGCCGACTCGCTGCGCACCCCGGAGGAGGGCGGCGAGAACCCGCTCGCCGGTCTCGTCGACAAGTCGACCAAGCACGCTGTGGGTGTCTCGTCGGAGCTGCGCGACGGGCTGCGCGAGTCGGTCGAACTCATCGCCAACGAGGTGCTGGAACGCATCCGAACGCAGGGCGTGCGGCCGGAGGAGGTCCGGGACCTGCCGGAGCTGGGTCGGCAGCTGACGCGCGAGTCGCTGCGCTACCTGTACCGGATCCTGTTCCTGCTGTACGCCGAGGCTCGCCCCGAGCTGGGCATCCTGCCGTCGGACTACCCCGAGTACCACCAGGGATACGGACTCGGGCGGCTCGGCGAACTCGTCGCGGAACGCGACCTGGTCGGCGAGAAGGCGCGCGAGGGCTTCTACCTGTACGAGTCGCTGGACCTGCTGTTCCGGAAGGTCCAGGACGGCTACCGGCCGCGTCGTACGCACGGGGCGGCGGCCACGGAGAGCACGGCGGTCTCCGAGACTTCGGTTTCCGAAGACGTCGGCCTGCGGTTCGAGCCGCTGCACTCCAAGCTCTTCGAGGGCGGGTCGATCCGCCTCATCGGCGCCCGTTCGGTCCCGGACCCGCGCCACGACGAGGACGAGACCGGCGAGCCCCGGTACCTGGACACGCGTCTGCGCAACGCCACGCTGTACCAGGTGCTGCGCAAGTTGATGCTCACCAAGGGCAGGAAGGGCGAACGCGGCGGCTTCATCTCGTACGCCCAGCTCGGCATCAACCAGCTCGGCGCGGTGTACGAGGGCCTGATGTCGTACTCGGGCTTCGTCGCGGGCGAGGAGCTGTACGAGGTCGCGAAGGGCGGTGACCCGAAGGACGGCTCCTGGCTCGTCCCGGCCTCGAAGGCCGACGAGTACGCGGACGCCGTGTTCGTACGGCGACGTGACGAAGAGACCGGCGAGGACCGACGGGTCCGCTACCGGCCGGGCGCGTTCGTGTACCGGCTGTCCGGGCGCGACCGGCAGACCTCGGCGTCGTACTACACGCCGGAGTCGCTGACGAAGGTCACGGTGCAGCTGGCACTCCAGCACCGGCTGGACCAGGACGGGACGAAGACCGAGGCGCGGGAGCTGCTGGACTGGAAGATCTGCGAACCGGCCCTCGGGTCGGGCGCGTTCCTCAACGAGGCGATCAACCAGGTCGCGGCGGAGTACCTGCGGCGGCGGCAGGAGGAGACCGGCGAGGCGATCGACACGGAGAAGTACCCGGTCGAACTCCAGAAGGTCAAGGCGTACATCGCGCTGCACAACTCGTACGGGGTCGACCTCAACGAGACCGCCGTGGAGCTGGCGGAGGTCTCGCTCTGGCTCAACACCATGCACCCGGGCATGGAGGCCCCGTGGTTCGGCCTGCACCTGCGGCGGGGCAACTCGCTGATCGGCGGGCGGCGTGAGATCTACGGGCCGGAGCGGCTGAAGAAGGGCGGCTGGCTGGGGACGACGCCGGAGCGCTTCCCGCTGACGGCGGCGGCTGAGGGGCTTCCGGAGGGGTCCGTGCACCACTTCCTGCTGCCGGCGAAGGAGTGGGGCGCGGTCGCGGCCGAGAAGGAGGCGAAGGCGCTCGCGCCGGAGGACGCGAAGCTTCTGGCGGCGTGGCGCAAGGCGATCACCAAGTCGCCGACTGCGAAGCAGACGGCGAGGTTGCAGGGGCTGGCGCGCAGGGCGGAGTACCTGTGGGGGCTGGTGTGCCGGCGACTCGAGATCTCGGAGCGGGACATCTCGCGGCGCATCGATGTGTGGGGCGCGGAGAGTGCGTGGCTGCGCCAGCCGGTGGAGGCGGTGCAGCGGGAGGACGTGCTGGCTGACCTGGAGGCGGTCGATACGCCGTACTGGCGGCTGAAGACGCTGATGGACGCGTGGTGCGCACTCTGGTTCTGGCCGGTACAGAAGGCTGCGCTGCTGGACGGGTCGGACGGCGCGTACGAGCGGGCCACCGTCGCCGCTCCTGCCCTGACCCCGGAGGCCGCCGCCGAGGACGAGGGCGTACTGATGGCGTGGGAGGTCGACGCGCTTCCGGGGTTCGGGGACGACGCCAAGCAGCTGTCGCTGACGCGGGAGGACGTGGACCGGCGTCGTACGCGGGGCGCTCGGAAGTCGGCGGGCGGCGCGCAGCGCCGGGAGGTGGTGCCGCTGGCGGGGCTGGACGACTGGCTGGAGTTCGCGGAGTCGCTGCTCGGCACGCAGGAGGTCCCTGCAGACTCGCTCATCTCGGAGTTCGAGTCCCTGAGCGAGCTGTCCCCGTACGAGGACGACCTCCCGGACTACATGGGCATGGACCGGGCTCATCACCTGGAGTCGCGGTACCCGTGGTCGGGCGCTGCGCGTGATGTGGCGGTCCAGCAGGGCTTCTTCCACTGGGAGTTGGAGTTCGCTCAAGTCTTTGGGCGAGGTGGGTACGACTTGCAGGTGGGGAACCCGCCGTGGGTAAGGCCCCGATGGGCGGAAGATCTTGTTCTGGCGGAGCTGGAACCTTGGTTCGTGCTGGCTGAAAAGCCCAGTGCGGGCGAGTGGCGCCTCCGCAAGGAAGACCTTCTCGGTACACGCGCAGAGGGCAAGAGCCATCTCCTCAACGAGCTGACTACCCATGGGGGAGCCGTGGCCGTGCTGGGCAGCCCGGCCACGTATCCGCTTCTGGTTGGGACCCAGGGCGACCTCTATCGCGCCTTTATGACGCGCGTGTGGCAACACATCGCACCACATGGCCGCGCGGGCCTGATTCATCCGGACACTCATTTCGGCGGCGGCCGTGAAGGCGTGATACGAGCCGCCACGTACCGGCACTTGCGGATCCACGCCCATTTCGTGAACTCCGCAAACTGGGCGTTCGAAGACCTCAACCGGTCTCAGGAATTCGGGATGCATATTTACGGCACACCGCAACGACCAGACTTCCTACACCTCAGCGAGCTGCGCGACGCAGAGGTGTTGACCGATTCGCTAACCCACGACGGAGAAGGCGCGGCGCCGGGCATTAAGCACAATGGCTCGTGGGACATTCGGCCACATCGAGAGCGCGTAGTGCATGTCGACACAGCGTTGCTGACTATGTGGCAAACCATGGCAGGCTCAACAGGCGAAGCGGCACAAGCTCCGCTGTTGTACCCGGTCCTCGTAAGTGAGCAAGGGGCGATCGAAGCACTGGCCGCCTACGAAAATAGCCTGGCCGACTATCAGCCGTATATCACGAGAGGATACGACGAAGCTGGCGCTAAGAAGGATGGGCTCATCCGCTGGGGGAACCAGGTTGCCTCCCGGCTCTCCGATGTCATCCTTCAGGGGCCGCACTTCGCCTCGGCCCTTCCCTTCTCGAAGGAACCGAGGATCCCCTGCCGGAGCAACAGAGATTGGGACTTGCTCTCGCCTTCAAGGTTGCCCGAAGCGTACGCCCCCACGACCAACTACGTACGGGCCACTGACGAAGCGGCGTTCCTAGCAGCTCAAGACTCTTGGCGTGGAATGCCTTACTCATCGTTTGTTCGGTTGGCATGGCGGCGAATGATCCCATTTGACAGTAGCCGCTGCCTCCACGCCGCTCTTCTACCACCCGGCCCTACGCACATCCATGCTGTGTACTCAATGGCTCTGGCAGACAATCGACTCACGACCCTCAATGCGGGCTTCTGGGCATCACTTCCCCTCGACTATGTACTGCGCATCACTGGCCGCTCAAATCTCCAGGTCGCCGAGGCCGTCAAGATGCCAGCCCCCAACCCAAAACACCCCCTTGCTGCCGCCCTCCTCCTCCGCACCCTCCGACTAAACGCGCTCACCACCCACTACGCCCCCCTTTGGTCCGAGCTGTTTGATCCCCGTTGGGCGGGCTACGAGGACTGGGCCAACCCTCACTGGCCCCACCTGAGGCCCCTCGCCGCTGGCCTCAAGCCGACCTGGGAATACGCCACGCCGCTCCGTACTGAGCACGAGCGTCGGGCCGCGCTTGTCGAGCTCGATGCCCTTGTCGCCGTCTGGCTCGGCATCACCGCCGAACAGCTTGTTGCGATCTTTAAATCACGCTATCCACAGCTTTACGACTACGAATCAGTGTCCTACTTCGACGCCAACGGCCGGAAGATTGCAGGTGACTTCAATACCTACGGACATGGCCAGACGAAGCAGGATTACCTGGACCTACTCGCCCACCTAGAGAGCCCAGAGACGACCTCGCCGCCCCGGGGCTACACCGCGCCGTTCTATAAGGCCGACCGGGAGACCGAGATGCGGGCAGCGCACGCGCACTTCCAGGCGCGGCTCGACGCGGAGATCGCCGCCGGCCGTTGGTCTCCGCCGGAGCCCGCCCCGGTGGACGTCTGACGCAAACGCCGTGGGGCGGCCCCAAACAACTCGGGAACCGCCCCACGCCAAGCCGACCGCCTGCCTACACGGCAACGCTTCCCGTCGCGAACCCGACGAAGGCGTGCCACGCCTGCGCCTGCACGGTGAGCATCGGAACGGTCGTGTCCTTCGAGTCCCGAACGTGCACGCTGTCAGGACGCGCCGCGACCTCAACGCAATCGCCGCCGTTGCCAGCGCTGTAACTGCTCTTGAACCAGGCCAGCTCCTGCGTGCCCCGCCCAGTCAGCTGCGCAATCATCTGTCTCTCAACAACCTTTCGACCAAGGCCAGTGACTCAGCTGGGGTCAGCGCCTGCGCTCGGATGATCCCGTACGTGGCTTCCAGCTCCCGGACCCTGCTTCTCTCCGTGTGCAGGCGACTGTCGCCCTGCACCTCTGTATAAGCGATCCTCCGCCCATCCTGCATCTCCATCAAGGTGAACGGGCCTCCAAGTCCGGCGTGTTCTCCACGCGCAGAAGGCATCACTTGGATCTCGACGTTCCGCTTCTGGCCGACCAGCAGAACCTGCTCCAACTGCCCTCGCCACACCGCGTCACCTCCGATGCGCTTCTGGAGCACCGACTCCTCCATGACGAAGCTTAGGAGCGGAACAGGACGACGGCTGAAGATCTCCTGTCGAGCGAGTCGCGCCGCGACCCGTTCCTCGATGACGGACTCGTCCAGCAACGGCCGCCACTGCTCGAACACCGCGCGTGCATACTCCTCCGTCTGTAACAGGCCCTTGAGCACAAGGCTGTCGTACGAATGGAGTTCGATAGCCTGGCGCTCCAACTTGGCCGCATCCCGGAAGAACGCGGGATACTGCGCCCGCGCGACCTCCTCCTTCATCTCCTTCAACACACCCCGCGCCCCAAGCAGTTCATCCGCCTGGTCGATGAACGCCGGCTGCGGCACGCGCCGACCCTGCTCGTAGCTCGCGATCGTCGACGCCGAGTAACCCGTCATCGCGCCGAACGCCGCGCGGTCGTGCTCCGCCCACTCGCGGAACCGCTTCAACTGCCGCCCGAACACACCCAGGATGCCCGCCCCGAGGCCGTCCCCGTCCCCGCGCGCACCCCCGCCCGCATCCCCACTCCCCTGTCCGTACCCGTCACCGTCGCCCGCACCGTGCGCGACACCGAGCCCCTGCTCGTCCTCAATGGTCATCCGCACCACCACCTCCCGCGTGCAACGCCGTCAGCCGTCTCCCCGACACGCCTCACCCCGCGTACAGCCACCCGGCCCCCGCGTACACACCCGCCCCGTACCGCCTCACACCCCACCAAGCCCCGCCCGATCAACGGTACGCACCTCACATCCCCGTTCGCCTGGAGAACGCCCCCGTTCCCCCGACCGGGCGACCCCTTGCCCGTCGAGTTCGGCCCGGTAACGGTAGTGACGACGTATCTCCCGCTCGATCCGTCGCACTGGCCCGGCGCGGACACGGCGCGAAGCCCGTCCACGCACGATGGCGAAGCCGGTCACCGGTCCGCCAACCCGCCCATCAGCTAAGTGATTTGGGCCATGCCACAGAGGCTGTGCAGTTAGTGTGACCACATCCTCTTCACACGCTCCTCACAGATGGGTGCCTGGCGCTTGAACAGCCGATTTCTGCAGCTCAGCGTGGAGAACTTCCGCACGCTCACCCGCGTGCGGCTCCCTTTGGGTCCCCTGACGGTCCTGGTGGGTCCGAACGCGGCGGGAAAGTCCAACCTGTTGCGCGCCTTCGAGTTCCTGGCAGATGTGGCCAACGTCGGCATCGAGAGTGCGCTGACGGCGCGCGGGGGCTATCAAGAGGTCGCCTACCGCGGCGGTGACCGCACTCTGGCCGCCATGCGCATCACGCTGGAGGGCATCTGGACCGACCATGCCTCCGACGTCGCCCCTGACACGTACAGCCTCACGCTCATGAACCGGCGTCTCCCCAGTTCACCGCACGGCACCTTCTCTCTCTCACGCCGCGAGCAGTTCATTCTCCACACCGAACCGGACGCACCTTCCGTGATCCGAGTGCTCCAGGAGACCGCAGAGGCGGAAGGCCCCACTCGCACCGCCGAACACCTGCCGGCCCGGCCGAAACTTTCACGCTGGGCAAGTGGCCTCGAGGGGGCCCTTCCGCTGGCACAGTCGAGCAGCAGCGCCGCCGCCGTCAAGGTTCTTGCCGGCCACCTCGCTTCCGTGCGGATCTTCGACGCCGACGTACGGGCCGCACGACGCCCCGCGGCCGTCGGGTTCCCTGGGCAACTCCTGGCGAACGATGCGTCGAACCTCGCCGACTTCCTCCTGGAGCTCCAGAAGGATTCGGATGCCTGGACGGCCCTGCTGGAGGACGCGACGACGCTCGTCCCGTCGATCGAGGACATCTACATTCGCCCCGCCCCCGGCAGCCATGACCGCGTCACCGTGCAACTCAAGGAACGCGGCCTGCGTGGCAGTACCCAGTTGGCAGACGCGTCCTTCGGCACCGTACGCATCCTCTGCCTGCTCGCGCTCCTGCACGACCCGCATCCCCCCGTTCTGACATGCATCGAGGAGATCGATCACGGTCTGCATCCTCACGCGCTGGCGCTGCTCGCGGACCGGCTGCGTGAGGCGAGCGACCGGACGCAGTTCTTGGTGAGCACACACGCGCCGGTGTTCGTCGATCAGCTGGAACCGGAGGAGTTCATCGTCTGCGAGCGCGACGAGAAGGGCGCGTCTCTCATTCCGGCGATCAGCACCGAGAGGATCCACGCCATCGTGGATGCGTCGGAAGGGCTCCCGCTGGGCGAACTCTGGTTCTCCGGGACACTGGGAGGCATCAATTGAAGGCCGGCAAGAAGGGCTCGTCCGCCAAGCAGCTGATCGCCGTTGCCGGCGAAGGCCGATACGACCGCGAAATCCTGCGGCATCTCATCCCGGTCGTACATGCCATCCCTGCTGCGCGGCGCCCCAAGATGGCCCAGATCACCAGGGACATGCGCCTCAACAAGGCGGACAATCAACTGGCTCCCCGTCTGCAGGTGCTGAAACAACTGGCACAGGGTCTCGCCGCCAAGGAGCAGGCAACGCTCCTCGGCATAGTCGTACACGTCGATCTCGACCACGTCATCGACGACAACTACACGGAGCGACGCAAGCGCCTCGCGGCGGACCTGGAACGCACCTTCGACTGCGAAACGGCTCTCGCCCTCGCCGCGGACGAGATCGAGGCATGGCTGATGCTCTTCCCCGACGCCTTCCCCAAGGTGAAGCCGGGCTGGAAGCTGAAGGACCGCGATCGGCAGCGTGACCTCGGTCGCATTCTTGGCACGAAGGAGCACTTGAAGACCCACCTCGGACACCCCATGTACCGCGAGAGCGACGCACCGCTCGTGATGAAAGCCGCCGTGGACCACAACTTGGTGAACTCATGCCAGGCCAAGCGGAATCAGTCGTACGCGGATTTCATAGAGGACCTTAAGCGATGGCCGGGCAAGACGAGGTAGGTGCCGGCGCTCGGAGCGAGGGCAGTCGTCATCGTGCGGCTCGCACAAGCGTCACGATCCCGAAGCGGTTCACACGGCAGGCTGTGTCAGAGTCCGACTCATCCGGCCGGCCTGCCGAGGAAACAGTTGTGTCAGAACGAAATAGATCGGCGAGCCGACTGCCTGACGTGCGGTAAACGTGCCCGCATCACTCACGGACCTGCTTCGGCGGGGGCCAGACTGTCCGGTTCGTTGATCTTCCCGAAGGGGATGTGAACGCTGGGAGTGTTGCGGAAGGTGCTGGTCAGATGGCTGACCTGGTCGTCGAAGAAGATGTGAGGCTTGAGGTCCCGCATGATCGTACTCTTGTCTATGCCGCCTAGAAAGAAGGCGTCGTTGACGGTCACTCCCCAGCCTTTCAGGCTGCGCACCGCGCGTTCATGGGCGGGTGCATTGCGAGCAGTGACAAGAGAGACATGCACGCGGATCTCGTATTTGGGGTCCCTTGCCCGCTGCTCTTCTTCACGCCGCTGGAGTCGGTTGATGTTGGCCAAGAAGTCCCGCAAGGGCCCCGGGTCGTGTGGAGTGGCTGCGTTCATCATCTCGTGAGAGCGGAATCCCTCGATGCCATCGCTCTGATAGATCCGCTCCGAGGAGTCGTCGGCGAGCACGCCGTCGAAGTCAAAGGCGATCCGCAGATCTTGGTCATCGCCCTCGTCGGCTGCGACGGCGCCCAGGACTCGGCCTGCGGGCAGCCCGAGTGCGACGGCTTCGCGGACATCAGTCTCGTTCGCGGACAGAAATAGGGACATGTTCAGGGCTGTCATGAAGCGGTAGGGAGAGCGGCCCTGCATGAAGATGGCGCGGCTGATCGGCAGGCCGTGGGCCTGGATGGATCGCATGACCCGCAACCCGGTGTCGGGGTCGTTACGGGAAAGGATGATGACCTCAACCAGAGGGTCATCGGGTGAAAGATCGTTCAGGGACAGCAGTCTGCGAATGAAGGGAAAGGCGACGCCCTTACCCAGCTTGTCGTCCAGGTGCTGTGCCTGATAGGCGCGATAGACCTCCTCCCCCTTCTCGCGAAAGACGGCATCCGCCTCAGCCAGGTCGAACAGCGCACTGGAGGCGATACCTATGACCAGGCGCTTCTCAAGTTCGTAAGCCACAGCACTCTCCGTTGCATCAAATCGCACACCCGTCTCAATCATGGTAACGGGTAACCCCTTCCACGGAGCCAGCCAACGCGGGGACTTCAGAGGAGGCCTATGGCGCCGCGCAGTTCGATTTGTCCATTCGGGCAGCCGTCCGGGCTTCCCGGCGGTCAGTCAGGCCATCGCATAGGCACGGACGACCGTCCAAGGAGAGCCCCCGAGCAAGAGAACGTGCCGACATCCGGCCCTCTCGCCATGGTCCGCGATATGAGGCAGCGAACCGGTCCCGGAGCGTGAGTTCCCGACAGCAGCAGTCGTCCCGGTGGCTTCCGGGGACTGCGTCTGAGGGTGACGACTGAGAAGGACGGCGATCCGACTCGAAGCAGCAAGTGCCCCTAAAACTGCCCGCAGTCGGCCGATACCCGTGCAGACGTGCCAGACAGACTCCTACTAAGTTGATCACTCACGTCTGCAACGGGGAGGCAGCACAGTGAGCGGACTCGCACCTGAGCTGAAGTTCATCGCCGAAGGAATGATCCGCGGCTCCATGGGGCTGATCGAGTCCATGCGCGGTGCCCGCGACACCGCCATTGCCCTCGGCCACGAGCTTGCGCGGCAGCACGGGATGGCCGGAGACGACGACGCGGGGCGGGCGTTCGCCAAGGTGTACGTATCGGCCGCGTCCGCCACCTTGAACCAGATGGGCTTCAGCTCCTACGTCCTCGGGGAGACCAGCCGCGGTCTCATGCGCACAGCGCGTGAATTCATGGCGCAGGAAAGCAAGCTGGTCGCCCAGCTTCTCGGCAAGCAGGTCGATCTGACCGTAGGCATGGGCGACCCGGGGGCCGACTGCACCGAGAACTACCTCGGCCTGGGGCGCGAACTGCCCGAAGTGGTCGGTGAGACCGCCTGGTACGACCAGTACGCACCATCAGGAAGGAGCGACCGGTTTCGCGGCTCGCAGGAGAAGATCCGGGACGTCGCCGGGTCCTGGCGGCAGGCCGGCTCCCTGATGCAGCGGTTCCTGGAAGACGCGCAGACCTACTCCAGTACCGCCGGCAAGGCTCACTCCGGTGAGGCCGCGGACGCCTTCCGTGCGTACGTCAAACACTTCGTCGGCCTCACCTACCCTCCGGCGAAAGCAGAGGTGGACGAGCCCCTGGTGACCAACCTGGTCGCCGCATGCTCGCAACTGGCCAAGGCATGCGACCGGTACGCGGACCACGTCGAGGCGGCCAAGGAGAAGATCCAGCACCACCAGAACGATCTCTTCGCCGTCGACATGCCCTGGGACCAGCCGATGTTCGGGGCGAACGGATACGACGGCGGCCTGCACGACGCGGTGCTCAGCGACCCGTGGATACAGGACCTGGGCAACGTGGCAAACGCGCTCGACTCCGCCGCCGAGCGAGTCAAGCTGCCGGAGCCAGAGGGGCCTACGCCTCCCGGTCTGCCCGGAGTACCCTTCCTGCCGCCGTTCATCAGGGTGCCTGTGCCCGTCCCCGTGCGCCTGGCGTCCTTCCCGGGGTCCACGGCTCCCATGTTGCTTCCCACCGTCAATCCGGTCGACCCCGGCATCCCGTTCGCCGACCCCATACCTCCCGCCCCGGCGAGTACTCGCCTCCTCACCGCTGCGGAGCAACAGCAGTTCCGCACCTGGGCCAACACTCTGCGCCCCGGAGGACTGGCCGGGGGCGGCGGGCCCCATAATCCGGACAACGCCTACCAATTGCGTATCGCCGGCTACCCCGAGCGCGAGGTACCGCTGGCGGGTCAGAAGCGCGGGCTCATGGTGGACGGCATACGCCCAGCCGACGGCCACCTCGTCGAGGCGAAGCATGTCCGGGACCCGGACTGCAAGAAGAAGAGCTTCAGGTCTCTGGACAGGGTCGATGAGACCCTGGCCAAGCCGGTCAAGGTCAACAGTCAGGGCAAGATCGCGTGGGATCCGCTGGTGGACTCCATGTACAGCAGTGACGAGCAGGAACTGACGAGATACAAGCAAGCCATGGCCAACCCCGCGAACCACGAGATTCGCGGCTTGGAGATTGTCACGAACGGCAGAGACAACGCTGCCTACTGGCAGTCCATGATGGCGATGACGGGGACTCCCGGGTCGACGCGCTACGTGCCGTGAATCAGCTGTGAATCAGAGGAACAGAGTGGTCACCGAACGCAACATCCGTACCAACATCGGCTTCTACCCCCCGCAGGAGGACGGCGGCGCCTGGCGCTCCAGCCTTCTGTCACTGGAGCGGGCTCTCCGACGGGACTTCCCCGATGCTGTCATCGAGCACCGGATCTCGGCGTTGCACGGCCAGCAGGCGCTCGACTTCGAGATCGCGCTGGCTCCGGATGTGTGGGTCGTCGGCACCTCGTCCATGGAAGAGCCCGACTACGCCTTCATCACCCTCACGGATGTCACGGCCGACGAAGCGGCCGTCTTCGGCACATGGCTGCGTGACTCGTTCGCGCCGGCACCGGACCTCGTGAGGTTCGTCAGCAGCCTCGCCATGGCCAACGGCGAGGAAAGGCCGTGGGTCCTCCCGGCCACGGGCGGCAGCGAAGACGTCCTGACGGAGATCCGACGGCACATCGACACCTTCGACGTCTTCTGAACCGCTGATGGATGAGGACGATGAAATCGTCGACCGCGCTTGAACAGCAGGAAGGAAGGTGGAGAGCACTGATCAGCAGCTCCACCGATTCCGGCCGCGCCGGCCTCTTCACCCGAGTGCGGAACGCACTGAGAAGCAGGCTTAGTCTGACTGAATGACGGCCCGACACAGCCCGCAGTCGTGCGCGGAGTTGAGATCGGTCCTCGTGCCACCGAAGATGTTCTTCGGCCACGGCGCATCACCCGGATGTGCTCGTGCACCCGTTGCCAGGGCAGTCAACACATCCAAGGGGGCCGCTGTGCAGCGGGTTGGTCACAAGGCCGGAGCCGGAACCTCATGAGGCACCGCTTACAACTCGCGCTCCAGATCATGCTGGTGCTCGTCGCCAGCCTGCTCGGCATCGTCACCAACTACGCCACGGGCGTGGACGATGCGCCCTGGCTGCTGCAGGCCATCCAGCAGGCGTCCGTGCCGGCAATCGGGCTGTTGATCGTGGCGATGGTGGTCGGACAGGTCGTCGTCTACCGGATGGAGAACCCGGCGCCGCCGCGGGTCGAGTGGCCACGGGACCGGGTGCCGTACCCCGGGCTGGACGCCTTCGACGAGGACGAGGCGGCGGTCTTCTTCGGCAGGGAGGTGCAGGCCGCCGAGCTCACCCGCAGGCTCCACGCAGCGACCGTGCGTCCCGCAGACCGGTTCCTGGTCCTGGTGGGCGCATCGGGCAGCGGGAAGTCCTCGCTGATCAGGGCGGGTGTGATGCCCCGGCTGCGGGAGCGGCGGTGGACGGTGCTGCCGGCCTTCTCCCCCGGGCCGAATCCCCTCGGCGCGCTGGCCGCCGCCATCGCGGCCGCCGGCGGCGAGCAGGAGACGGTGGCCACCGTCCTGCGCAGACTCCGCCAGCGGCCCTCGGCGCTCAAGGCTGAACTGTCCCGTCTCCGGGGTGGCCGCTTCCGGCGAACACTGCTCGTGGTGGACCAGTTCGAGGAGGTGGTCACTCTCGCCGGGGGACGCGAACGCGCGCAGTTCCTCGACGCGCTCCGATCGTGCGTCGAGCAGGACTGCGGCATCCGGGTGCTGGCCACTCTCCGGGTGGATTTCCTGGGACAGCTTCTCGCCACCAGGCAGGCCGAGGTGGTCCAACACCCGGTCGCCATCGGCACACTGGGCAGAGGCCAGCTCGCCGAGGTGGTCGAACGCCCGGGTGCTCTGGTCGGTCTGTCGTTCGCGCCGGGCGTCGTGGACGCCATCGTCGACGAGACGGGAGCGGACGACGCCCTGCCGCTGCTCGCGTACCTCTTGCAGGAGCTCTACTTCGCTGCCGGACCCGGCGGGACGGTCACCGAGGAGATGTACCGGGGGCTCGGCGGTGTGGCGGGCGCACTGGCCCGTCAGACGGACCACACCGTGGCGGAGCTGGGGCCGGACAACGGGATCGACTTCGTGCTCAGGGTTCTCCTTAAGTTCGTGACCGTGCAGGGCCAGGAAGTCGCCCGCCGCCGCGTACCACTGTCCGGGCTCACCGCGCGGGAGCGTCACGTCGTGGACGCCTTCGTCGACGCCCGTCTGCTGATGACCGCTGCGGACGGCGACCCGGCCGGGGCGGAGCCGTACGCGCAGGTCGCGCACGAGGCGCTGTTCCGGCAGTGGGCGCCACTGCGGCAGGAGGTCGAGGCCCGCGTGGAGCAGCTGCGTGAACGAGCCGAACTCGAACGATGGGCCGACGACTGGGAGCGCTCGGGCCGCAGCGACGACTACCTCCTCACCGGGGAACGGCTCACCCGCGCCCAAAGGTGGCTCGCCGCGCTGGAGGAGACGGGTCAGGCATCGGCCCCGGCGCGCGCACTGGTCCACTCCTCCCAGCACCGGGACCTCGCCTACCTCACCCGGGTGTCGGAGAGCATCGGCCGGCATGTGCTCAGCAGCGCCGAGACCCGGCCGGAACAGGCCATACTCCTGTCCCTGGCCGCGCTCGGCGAATGCGTGTCGACACCCTCCGCCCGTCGCGGTCTGATGACGGCGCTGAGCGCGAGCCATCTGCGGACCCGGCTCGACGGGCACACGGACACCGTCCGGCACATCGCCTGGTCGCCGGACGGGCGCCGGCTGGCCACGGCGTCCCGCGACGGTTCGGCGCGCGTCTTCGACGCGGCCTCGGGGCGCTCGCTGTTCGTCCTGCCCTGCGACGGCGCGATGGTCGAATCGGTGGCGTGGTCTCCCGACTCTGCGTATGTCGCAACGGCCGGGCGGGAGCATGTCGTCAGGATCTGGGATGCCGCCACCGGCGATCCCGTGCGGCTGCTGACGGGAGCCACCGACAAGGGCAGGCAGGTGGCCTGGTCACCGGATGGCCGGCATGTCGCGGCCACGTCGAGAGAGCAGGTCGTACGGGTGTGGGAGGCCGGATCCGGCCGTCTCGTCCGGGAGATGAGCGGGCACACGGCCGACGTCTGGGGCGTCGCCTGGTCCCCCGACAGCATGCGGCTCGCCACGGCCTCGCACGATCAGACAGCGATCGTCTGGGAGTTGGCCACGGGTGCGCCCAGCACGGTCCTGACCGGGCACGGAGACTTCGTCGAAGGCATCTGCTGGTCGCCGGACGGCCGGTCGGTCGCCACCGGTTCCGGTGACCACACGGCACGGATCTGGGACGCGCGGACGGGGGATCTTCGGCTGTTGCTGCGCCACCACACGGACTACGTGTGGAACCTGGCGTGGTCCCCCGACGGCCGGATGCTCGCCTCCGCGTCCTCCGACCGGACCGTCCGCGTCGTCAGCACCGACGACGCGAAGGTCCTGGCCGTGCTGCGCGGGCACACCGACACCGTGTGGGGTGTGGCATGGTCGCCCGCGGGCGACCGGCTCGCGACGAGCTCGACGGACGGCACCGCCATGGTGTGGGACCTGCGTCCGCGCGGCGCCGAGCACACGCGGATCGACGGGCACACGGGTCCCGTGAACCAGGCCGCGTGGTCCTGCGACGAGTCGCGGATCGCGACAGCGTCCGACGACGGCACGGTGGGTGTGTGGGACGCGGTCACCGGAGCACCCGCTGGGCGCGGGCAGCGTGTCGACGACCGGGTGTGGAGTACAGCCTGGTCGCCGCAGGACGGGTGCCTCGCTTTCAGTGCGAACAGCGGTCTGTTCCGCGTCGTGGACGAAACGGGCACACTGCTGTACGAGGAACGGGGAGATGTCGTCGAAGCGTGCGCATGGTCGCCCGAGGGCCGGAGGATCGCCACCGGCGGGCACGACGGCACCGTACGCATCCTGTCGGCGGACACCGGCACCGAACTCGTCGTACTGACCGGCCACCAGGACTGGGTCGGCCGCATCGCCTGGTCACCCGGCGGCCGGATGCTGGCCAGCTCCTCCGACGACCGCACCTGCCGTCTGTGGGACGTCGCCGAAGGGCGTCAGCTCACCGTCCTGCGCGGCCACGACAACTACGTAGACGATGTCGCCTGGTCGCCGGACGAGTCGCGCGTGGCCACGGCGTCCGGCGACTGGACGGCCGCGGTGTGGGATGTGGCCACCGGCCGCCGTATCGACACGCTGAAAGGTCACGAAGGGCGCGTACGGGCGGTGGCGTGGTCCCCGGACGGGCATCACATCGCCACCGGCTCCGACGACCGCACGGTGCGCGTCTGGACCGCGGCGACCTTTGAGGAGGTCGGCGTCGTCGGTGTCCACCAGGACAAGGTCACTTCGGTCGCATGGTCCCGGGACAGCACGCGGCTGCTCACGGCCTCGTTCGACGGGACAGCACGCGTGTGGGCGGCCGAGCCGGACTTCGACCGGCTCGAAGCACACGCCCGGGGGCGGGTGTTCCGGACGCTCGACGAGGAGGAACGGCGTCAGCACATGCTGCCGTCGACGACGCCGTAGCGTCAGCGGGTCGGCGCGTAGCTCTCTTCGACGGTGCGCTGCTCGGTGTGCAGCAGGTAGTCGTCGGGGTCGAGACCCATCGCCTTGCGTGCCGGTGACGCCCAGTAGAGCGCGTTGCGCTCCTCGAAGGACTCGGGGCCCTCGTAAGAGATCAGCCAGAGGAACTGGTTCTGCTCACGGTCGACCCACGCGCCGCCGATGTCGAATCCCAGCTCCAGGCGCAGCGGGACGATTTCCTCACGCCACCTTTCGGCCCACTCGTCGAGGAGTCCGTCGCGGACGGTGTAGGTGCGGAGCTGAGTGGTCCGGGCCATGCGGGGATCCTCCTGGAGCACGCATCGGTGTGTAGCGCCAACACTACGCGGGCGACTGCCCATGATCCCGTGCAGGAGGGACCACCCGGTGGGCTGCCCTCGGCAGACCGATCCACATGCCTCCGTCCAGGGTGGCGAGCGGGGCCGCACCTGTGATCGAGCGAGCGGCCGCAGTGCGGAGCGTAAGAGCGGAACTTGAGCGTGACCGCCAAAGGCGATGCAGAGTAAGTGAGTTCACGGTCCAGGAGATCGCCCGGCTCCTCGGCAAGCAGGTGGATCCGACCGTCGGATCGCCTTACACCCGCCACGGTCGCGTGAGGCGTTGAACGCGAGTCGATCGCCGCCTGCCACTCAATTGGCCAGAGAACCTTGGGATCGCGCCAAGCTGGTTCGGCCTGCCCAGGAAGCGTTCACCAGTTCGATATATCTGGGAGTGACCAGGTGCTCCGGCACCCAGCCGGCGCCAAGCAACTCGGGGGTTCACCATGCGAATACCGTGGTTCCGTCATGCCCGTGTACGGACGCTCGCACTTCTGACCATCGCGGCCCTGCTGCCCACAGCAGCGCCGTCCTCAGCGGCTCCCGCCGGTGGCGACGATCTGCGCGTCGAGACGTACGTACTGCCGTCGGGGGCTTCGAAACCCTCGTTGGAGGAGGTGCGCAGCGGGCGTGCGAGGGAGGTCCTGCGTCGCCTGACGCGCGAGATGCAGTCCGAGGCCCGACTGCCCGCCGAGACGGTGGGCCCGGCCGCTTCGTACGCACCGCTGGCGAAGCAGCCGTCCGCCACCGCGCCTGCACCTGAGCCGCAGAATCGCTCGACCGCCCGCCTCGCGCCGCTCGCCACCTATCCGGAGCCGGCCCGCACCATGACGTACGACGAGTGCCGCAAGGGCCTCGGCAGCACGCAGAAGTTCTTCATCAAGTCCCGGTTCACCGTCTGCTCAGGTGCGACGTTCCTGCAAACATGGTTGCGGAACAACCGGCCCGTCGGCGAGAGCATGTTCAACGTCCGGGTCGTGGGCACGATTGCAAAGAACAGCCGCGAGATCACGTTCACGTACTACTACACCGAGATGCAGTCGACCGGCTCGACTGCGACGGCAGCCATGCGGATCGAGACGAAGGGCACGATTCCGAAGAGCTGGCCCTCCGGCGTCCGTTACACCCACAGTGGCGCCATGCCGGGCACCAAAACGTTCGACGAACTCAAGCGGCAGCGGACGTACACGCACAAGGTGAACGCCAAGCCGGGCCAAGGCAGCAGCGGCAGCACGGACCTGGTGTTCGCCGTGTACGAACCGGTCATCACCATCACCCCGCCGCCCGGTTGGAAACTGGGCGGCGCGCTCACCGGCAAGCTGTTCATGCTCGCCCCGCGCTGGGATGCCGCCACCTACCTGGCGAACTCGACCGGCGGCGGGAACCCCTCACGGAAGGGCGCGGCCACCTTCAGCTACCTGCCCACCCTGACGTACAGCGCGAAGGCGGGGGCGGAGGAGAGGGCCGTCGCCGAGCACATCCGGACCGCGTTCACCAAGCCGCTCGACACCAAGCCGTACATGTCGGCCAAGAACGTGCCGGGCCAGGAGGCGAAAGCACCGCTGCACCGCCTGGTGGAGAAGACCAGGAAGGAGGACAACCGTAAGGCCGCCGTCAAGCAGTGCAAGCGGTACTGGGGGGACGGCTACTCCTTGGGCGGCATACGGGAATGCGACGAGTACCCGTTCGCCACGACGTACGAGGGCGCGGCGCAGGCCGACCACGATCCCGAGGCCAAGAAGTTCAACTTCTCCGTCCGGCCGATCGACAGGACGGAGAACGGTGCCGGAGGCAGTCTCCTGCTCGGGTTCTACGCGAAGAACCGGCTCGTCGACGGACTGCAGGACGGGTTCCTGGTGAAGATCACCTCGTGATCGACGAGGGCGGGGACCGCCGGGGTCCCCGCCCTCGACGCGTCGTCCGCGCTACGCGGCGCGCCAGAACCGCACCAGGTAGCGCTCCACCCCCTCGGCGGTGCCGGTTGCCGCGGACAGTCCCTCGGCCTCGGCCCGGCCGACGCTGTACACCTGTACCTGCCAGGTGCCGCCGCTGTCCGACAGCGTCACGCTGTGCTCGGTGCGCCCGAGGCTCATTGACCAGACGGCCACGACACCGCTGGTCGACACGTACTCGCACTCCCCGTACTCGTCCCACCGTTCCGGGTCCTCCTCCGGCGGGCGGCCGTCCCACACCTCCGCGGTCACCGCGGCGGTGTGCGTGTGCCCGGCGCTGAAGATGTCGATCCTCCCGGGAAAGGCGGTGAGGAACTGTCCGAACACCGTGTCGTCGGGATACGGCACGGGGAGATCCGCATCGTCCGACTCCTGCAGGCAGAAGCTGTGATATCCGACGTCGGCGTCAAACTGCACCTGTTGAACCAGTTCCGTCACGCCGACTCCTCACCATGAGCTGACAACGTCTCTGCAAAACCGTAACCACTCCCGCACGGTTGACGCTCGAAGTCCACACCCGACCACCCCGTGCCGCCCAGGGTGCCCTGGGATCACGCACTCAGCTCGGGAACCCGGTCCACTTCGGTAGGCGCACCACCACGATCGGCTATGGCGAGCGCACCCTCGGGAACTCACAACGCGTGGCACGCGAACCAGGAAGCAGTCCGGGTCGGACGGTGAGCGCGCCGAGCCGGCACGGCGCCCGCCCGCCGTGATCGTGCAGCCGGAATCAGCCGGCTCTCAGTGCCGAGTGGCTGCCCCGCGGCAATCGCCGTCCCGTCACACGGCACGCGGCGCCCCCGACGCCTCGACGCATCGGGGACGATCACCTCGAACATGCACCCGCAGGGGCGCGGACAGACCGACCGGCGGCCGACCGAGCCGCCTCGCTCCCGTACCCGCGCATCGCACTGTGGCGGATGCTCGTACACCGGGCCTCTGTCGGCGGGTTGCTGCTGGTCAGAGCGGTACGCAACCGCGAATGTGTTGACCGTGACGAATGATCACCGCAGCTACGACCGCCACCCCGGGCCGCCCGGCGCCGGCTCCCGGCCGCGCGCTCTCGGCGTGTCGAAGGGGGACCGACGCACGGCACCCGCTCGTTCGGGTCATTGCTCTCACGGCCGTCGTGTTGCTCCGGCGTGGCGCCCTGATACCGGCCCATACTCGCCGACGCAGTGACGGTCGGCCTCGGTGACTCGTCGATGAACTCCCCACCCGGTCGCCTCCCTTGGACAGCAGACGACACAGGTGGGGTGCGTGTGCACGACGGCGCGGAGACCGCATCTCCGCACAGCGGATGCATCAGGAGGACTATCCCATGCACGACCTCTACAGCCTTCCTTCCGAGGGCGGCCCGTTCGAGAACTACTGCGGTGGCAACCAGGGCGGCGAGCACGAGACCTGCGTCGAGGTCGGCGCGCTCACCGGCTCCGGGACGGCGTTCGCCCTGCGGGACAGCAAGCCCGGCGGCAACGGCAGGGAGCTGCGCTTCACGGCGGCGGAGCTGGACGACTTCGCCCTCGGCTGGGCCAGGAGGCGGGCCCTGGGCATCTGACCGTCCGACCTTGACCGTACTGGCACGACAGCGGGCCGCCCGGCACGAGCACGGGTGGCCCGCACCCTCTGGAGGACGCACATGAGCTGGTCAGGGCACTGGCACGGATTCGGCCCCTGGACCGGTACGCGGACGGCGTACGGGCAGGAAGGGGCGCGGCGCCCCGGACAGCTGACCCACGACGAGCAGACACGCGCGTTCCTCACCGGCACGATGCCGCCCATGCAGGTCGGCCACTGGCTGATGCGCCGGGACCAGGCCGCCACGCACCGGACGTGGACGGATCTGAGCGACGCCATGGACTGGCTGCGGAAGACCTACGAGGCGAGCCCGCCCTTCGAACGCCCGGACGGCAGGCGGGCGTACATCGACCTGGAAGTGAAGAGCGCGTACGCGGCGGACGCGCTCGGGCGCGGCGTCGACGCCGTCTGGGTGCACTACGCGAAGACCACGAACCTCGTCTCCTTCTCCGTCGTGTGCTGCCCCCATCGCTTCCTGCGCGACCTCCCGTGCCCGCTTCCTCCTCTGTCCACCGATGGCCGCCCGGATGGGTGACCGAGCAGCCGGGCCCTTGCGTGCTCCTGTGCAGGACAGCGCCGATCACAGGGAGATCGACCGCAGCCGGCAGGCATTTCAAAGACGCCATTCGTTGCTCAGCAGCTCCATGAGGTGCTTCTGCCTCACGCTGAGCAGGTCAGGAGTCCACTCGAGGTGCTGGAGTACTTGGGAGGTCAGAGCGAAAGGCACCACACCGCTGCGGCCGGTGAAGTACTTGGCCTTCTTCACAATGAAGTCGTAGTTCTGTGCCACGGAGTTCTTCGCCCGATTGAGAAGGACCAGGTTCGCCAGCTTGTGCGTCCACTCGGCCCGTTCATCGTCGTCGAAGAGAGCGATCCACTGCGAGTCGGGCTTCGGGTTCTGCGGGAGAACATGCTCAACGGTGATGACGGGATGGTCGTAGGCAACCCCCTGTCCCTGGGCCAGCAGCTCGTCGAGCCGGAGCAGCACGTACTTCCGGATCTTTCCGACAAGGTACAGGTCGCCGTTCAGCCTGGCGCGGGTCTCTGCCTGCTCTGCGTCCGTCAACTCGAGTGCCTCCGAGTCGAGTCCGTGTCCCGCATCGAGCTGGCGCAGCAGCTCCGCATAGCGTGTGACCCGGGGTGTGGTGTAGACGCGTCGGATGAACATGCTGGCCGACAGCCTTTCCAGGGCGCCGAGGAACTGATCGAGCCACTGGGGACTATTCGCGTGGTTGCGCAGCGCCCATAGGGCGGCAGGCCTCCAGTCGTTGTTGTCGACCTGCTGGAGCCGTCTGAACCAGGCGTTGACCTTCTCGGCTCCCTGTGCGGCCTCATAGGCGGCATCGCGTACCTGAACATAGGCATCGGCGTACGGACGGACGACGTCGTTGACGAACGTCTCAGCCCTGCCGGGCAGATAGTGGCTGAGCACCTGCTCCGGGAATTCCTTGAGCAGCTCCTGCTCGGCCCGTTTCTTGGCGTAGATCATGCGCAGGTGGAGGAAGAGGTCCGCGAAGTCCTCCCGGCCCAGAGCTTCTTCCGCATCCTCCCACGCAGTGGCGCACTCGTCGGACGCCTTCGACCCCAGGTCGCCGATGATCTTCGACTTGAAGATGTCCGTGGGCGACAGGTCGAGTCCTCGGGAGTTCATCACGCTGAAGATCCGATGGGCGCTGTCGAGATCGGGAGTACTGACGACGACCAGATACGTCCGCTCCCCGAGCATCTGCACCAGCCCGAGCCGACGCTTCTCCGACCAGTCGGCGAGCCTGCTGTGCAGAGCGGCGGCGTTTCGGAGGACAGCCTTCTGCGCGTCCGTGGCCAGCATCTCGGCGTTGAGCGCGAGCAGCGTATTGATGGCCCCCTTCGTCTGCACGTACTGCCTGAAGAACCCCGCGTCACGCGGGCGCAGGGTGAGGCGCGGCCTCCTCGCCAGGCCCAGGATCTTGGAGCCCGGTTCGCTCACCAACGTGTCCAGGTCGAGGCTCAGCTGAGGGTCGTCGGTGAGGTCGCGCAGCACCGACAGCAGGATGGTCAGGGTAGTGAGCCGCTGCTGACCGTCGATCACGTCGGCTCTCGATGCCGTCTGTCCTTCCTTGACAAGGACGATCGATCCGAGGAAGTACGGCTCGTCCGTCCCACGGTCGAGTGCCTCGACGAGGTCCGTCAGCAGTTGGACCGCCTGTTCCTCTTCCCAGGCGTAAGGACGCTGGTAGTCCGGGACATGGAAGTCGTAGTCGCTGCTGAAGACCTTGTGCAGGGGCATTTCGTGCGCCTCGAGCTTTTGCATGCACCAATCATGGCGAGGTGCGTGCCGCCCGGGGCGGGAACCCGGATCATTGCCTCGGCGGCGCTCCCCGGTGCTTGCGGGGCGGCGCCGATCATTCCCTACAAGGCCACCCAGGTCAGCACACCTGGAAGAGGCTCGTAATCTCGTAGTGACCCCCATCAGGACCGGGTCGGCGCACACTACGGGGAGGGCCGCAGCATGAGCGAACTGATCAGACTGGCTACTGAACTTGAGCGCAAAGTACGTGAAGCGGGCGAAGCGCACGAGGTAGCTGATCGCCTGTGGGACGCCGCCGAGGTTCTGCTCGACGAGATCCGCGCGATCTCTTCACTGCTCTCTGAGCTCAGTTTCGACATCGACGGGTACGTCGCAGACAACGACTATCCGGCAGTCGAACGCTCCGCGTACGAGATTCGCGGCGTGACTGACGCCGACCGTCTCCTCCCCGTCCTGCGTCAGGCCATGCTGCTGGTGGCACTTCGTGACGGCTCACCCCTTCCGCAACCCGATGCGCTCGACTCGCTGCCCGAGGTCGCGCCTACGGAGACAAGTCACCCTGTCCTCAGCCTGGATGAGCTGCTGGGCGATTCGGACCAGGAACTGAAGTCGACAGAGGAGTCGTTGCGAAGGATCTGGTGCGACGATGACGACGCATCCGAACTCGAGGAGCACCTTCACAATGCTCACATCGACGCCGTCCGAGACCGGGCGACGCGCGCGGGACGACAGCTCATGGAACTCTGCGACTATATCTCCGAGGAGTTGTGCCCTTCTCTTGTCGGCAGCACGGAAAGCGGACGCACCGATGATGCTCTGCGTGCGCTCGCGGCCATCGACCTCGCAGGCAAGGAAGCTCCGAAGGCATACAAGGTCTACGAGGCGGCGCTCTCGGAACAGTACGAGCGGAGCCCGTCCTCTTTGGGATCGGTGGGCGAGCAACTGACAGCCTTCGAGTCATGGATCCACACCATGTAGCCGGTGCGCACAGGCTGACCATGTCGGCAGGTTCAGAGCCCCCTGGGAGGGCCGTCACCCTCGTGGCCACGAGAGACCAGGCCGTCGCGAACACACAGCGGCGCATCGGCACACGTCGCCCGAAGGCCGTCGGCTCCTGCGTCGCTGCCTCGATGCCGGTGGTTTCTCACCATGCTGCATCAACGCGTCGGCTCCCCCGTCGGTCACGAACATGTACGCGATGGTCTCACCACGAGTAGGGCCGCTCGGGTACACAGCTGGCGAGTCCGCGTACACCACCCGGACGTCCGCGCGTCCGGGCTGGTCAACGGGGCTTTCGCGGCAGCAGGGTTGATCGGCATGAGGCCAATGACCGTTCCGCCCGCAGGGCTTGTGCACGACCCGGATATCACCCACGAGTTCACGATGCAGTTCACCTCGACGCCCCGCGGGGCGCGGCTCGCGCGGCGGCTGGTGTCGCACCGGCTGCACGACTGGGGGCATCCGTACGACTCGGCCGCCAACGAGACCATGACCCTGATCGCCGCCGAACTGGTGGCGAACGCCGTGCGTCACGGGCACGTGCCGGGGCGGGACTTCCATCTGCGGCTCGCCGCCTCGCCGGCGCGGCTGCGGGTCGACGTCACCGACACTCGCACGGAGAAGCGGCCCGCCAGAGGGACGCGGCCGGATTCGGGAGGCGCGGAGTCGGGGCGGGGGCTCGTGCTCGTTGAGGCGCTTGCTGCCGACTGGGGTGTCTCGCCGCGCAGCGCCGCGCCGGGCAAGACGGTGTGGGCGGTCGTCGACCTGCCGTGAGGCGGACGCCGCTCAGGCGCTGTCACCGTCCAGCAGACGTCGGGCGACATGCGTGAGGTGCTGGGCATGGCCGATCCGCGTCCAGATCTCGGGGGTGCCCGTCCCGACCGGTCCGGCGCCGTATGCGCAGGACTCGAGCCAGTCCTCGGCGGCTCCGCGGTGGGCCGACCTCTCGCGGCGGTACGACTCGTGCTCGACGATGCGGCGGACCGTCGACCGGACCCGGTCGGCGCGTTCGGGGCCGCGGGTGGGTGCCCTGGCGACGAGGAAGCGGTCAGGGAGCGTGTAGCGCAACAGGCTCCACGGGGGTCCGTACCGGCCGGAGTCGGCGGGCCGATTCGCACTGCGGACGTGCTCGACCGAGTAGTCGCCGTAGTGGACTCGCTGCCGAGGCCGTGCGGCGCGGAGTTGCGCGTGGAGAGCCTGGTCGAGCCGGGGCGGGGTGAAGAGCGCCGGGTCGTGGGCCGGGTCGTGATCGGGGAACGCGCCCGACAGCAGGGTCACGCTGCGCCAGGGCATCAGGGTGCCCAGCAGGTCAAGGGCCATGAGGGACCGCTTGCCCGCCTCGGCGGGGTCGTTCACCGCTCCGACGTCCAGGAGCAGGTCGAGCTGTGCCGGCGGCTTGCACAGCCGGGAGACGAGGTCCAGCATCTGCGAGGTGCACGGCTCGTCGGGCGGTTCGTCCACGAGGACCCGTACGCCGAGGCCACGGCCGCCGGCGAAGGCCAGGTCCGCCGTGTAGCGCTGGAGCGCCGGGTGGCGTTCCGGTCCCGTGACGAGGGTGAGCCCGCTGCGGGTGGCGAGGTTCCGCAGCGCGACCGCGGCACCGTGGACCTCGCCTTCGACGTGGGCGGCGTCGAGCCAGCCGGGCAGCCCGGCGGTCACCTCGATGAGGTGGTCGGCCCTGGGCGTGAGCCATCGGTGCAGTGCTCGTCCGATGTCGTCAGGGCCCGGGTGCGGGGGTGCCGGAGTGCCGCGTGCGCGCTCGGGGCCGGTGTGCGGCGGGACGGTCCACAGGGGCGCGATGTGGCGGCGCACCTGCGGGTGCAGTTGCCCATAGGCGGTCACGGCGGAGCGCCGCATCGGCAGGACGGGTACGTACAGCGGCTCGACCATCGCGGCTCCCCCACGGCCATGGCTCGGTATCGCACCTGTTCGCAGGGTGAGGGGCAGACACTTCGGGGCGAAAGGGCGCGTTTCAGGCCAGTGGCGATATCCCGTCATCGGGGATACGGGTCACGTTGTCCGAGGTCGCGTATACGGTTGATCCAGTTCACCCGCATGCCGCAGGACCGAGGGGGCACCACGTGAGGCCGACGTTGGCCGCCGCGCAGCTGCGGGGCAGTCTCACCCAGTACCTCACGACGACGTACGCGCTCGCCGAGGAGGACACCCGGCTGGCTCTGGAGCGGTTCCTGGGCGACCCGGAGAACGGGATCTTCCGGGGGCCGTACCTGCGGATCCGGACGCCGTTCCACACGGCCGCCGACGGGTGGCAGCGGCATCTGGACTGGGTGCCGGGCTTCGCCCCGTACCGGCACCAGGCGAAGGCGTGGGAGCGGCTGAGCACCCTGCACGGGCCCGCCCGGCCGACGCTGATCACGACCGGGACGGGCTCGGGCAAGACCGAGTCGTTCCTGGTGCCGGTGCTGGACCACTGCCGCCGGCAGAAGGCGCTCGGGCGGCGCGGCGTGAAGGCCGTGTTGCTGTATCCGATGAACGCGCTGGCCACCGATCAGGCGGGGCGGATCGGGGAGTACCTGTCCCAGCCGGAGCTGGCGCAGGTGACCGCCGGGCTCTACATCGGGGACCGGCCGGACACCGACTTCCGGCGGGTGATGACCCGGCGCGAGGAGATGCGGGTCAGCCCGCCCGACGTGCTGATCACCAACTACAAGATGCTCGACCTGCTGCTGCAGCGCGGTGAGGACCTGCCGCTGTGGCAGGACGCCGAGATCGCGTACGTGGTGCTGGACGAGTTCCACACCTACGACGGCGCGCAGGGCACCGACGTGGCGATGCTGCTGCGCAGGCTCGCGGCGGCGACCGGACAGGGCAGCGCCGAGGGGCGTCCGCTGGGCGGGATCTGTCCGGTGGCTACCTCGGCGACCCTCGGCGAGGGCAGGCCGGGCGGAGCCGGGGAAGGGATTCTCAGCGTCGCGGCGCAGGTGTTCGGGGTGGAGTTCACGCCGGACGCGGTGGTCGGCGAGGAGCGGATGACCGCCGAGCAGTTCGCCGGCGAGGTGGACTACGAGCTCCCGGAGCCGCCCGACCCCAAGGAGGTCATCGAGGCGTCCGGCGGTCCCGGTGTGGAGGCGCGTCCGGATCTGCTGGACCTGGACGGGCTGGCGGAGCGACTGCTGGAGCGACGCGGGCTGAGCGCGTTCCAGATCGGCAGGATGCTCAAGCGGCACGACTTCACGCACAAGGTGCTCCAGCTGCTGGGCGGCGACCCGCTCGGCGAGTGGGAGCTGCGTGAGCGGCTGGGCGGCTTCGGATATGCCTGGGGGCGCACCGCCAGGGAGAACCCGCGGCTGGCGTTGCAGGCACTGTCGCGGTTCGTGGCCCTGCTGTCGGCGGCGCGGGACCCCGAGTCGGACGAGAAGCGGCCGCGACCGCTGCTGCACATCGAGGCACATCTGTGGGTGCGTCCGGTGAGCCGGGTGCTCCGCGGTGTGGGGCCGGTACCGGAGTTCCGGTGGTACGAGGACGACCGGACCGCCGCCCGGCGTGCGGCGCTGGCGGTCGGGCCGGTGGCGGGGGCCGACGGCGAAGACTCGGGGGGCGTGCCCTCGGACGCTCGCCGCCCGCAGCCGATGCCGGGCACGGACACGGCCCCGCGTCCGGCCGTGGCCTCGCTGCCCGCGGTGTACTGCCGCAACTGCGGGCGCTCCGGCTGGGCGGCGCTGTCGCCGGAGGCCGATCCGCAGCAGCTCGTGATGGCGCAGGACAAGGTGTGGCGGGCCGGACTCGGCCGTGACAAGCGGCGTATCCGCTACTTCGTCGCAGCCACCCGGGCGGAGGCGGAGGATGCACTCAACGCGCTCACCGGTGCGAAGCCGAGGTCGGGCGGCGCCGACCCGCTGTCCGTGGTCGTGCTGGACGGCGCTCAGGGCACCTACCGGCTGCCCGTGGTGCAGGACGCGCAAGAGCTTCAGGACGCCTGGTTCGCGCTGGCGATCACGGACAAGAAGTCGGCGGACAAGGCGGCGCTCGACGACCGCTGCCCCGCCTGCAACACGGACAACGGCATTCGCTTCCTCGGTACCGCGCTCGCCGCACTCGCCTCCGCGACGGTCACGCAGTTGTTCACCGGCGGCGACATCGCGCTCGTGCCGGAGGAGCGCAAGACGCTGCTGTTCAACGACTCGACGCAGGACGCGGCACACCGGGCCGGGTATGTGGCGAACGCGTCGTACAAGTTCTCACTGCGCTCCCTCCTGGCGCACAACCTGGACGAGTCGGGTGCGCCGACCGCACTCAACGACCTGATCGGCAACGTCCTCGACTCCGTGGACGATCCGCAGGCGCTCGCCGCCGTCGTACCGCCGGACCTGCACGACGAGCCGGGCGTGGACAGGCTGTTGTCCGGGCGGGGCACGGGTGACGCCCGTACCTGGAAGCTGATCGGGGAGCGGCTGGCGTTCGCCACGGTGATGGAGTTCGGCCTGCGTTCGCGCCAGGGCCGCACGCTGGAGCTGACGCGTACGGCGGCCGCCGAGGTCGTCATCGACGAGCCGGAGCGGATCACGGCGCTCGCCCGCGACCTGCACCTGTCCCTGCCCGGGCAACTGCTGGTGGGCAGTGGGATGCCGACGCAGGAGCGGTATCTGGCCTATGTGCGCGGCTTGTTGGAGCGCGTCCGGCTCCGCGGTGGGCTGCGGCACCGGTGGCTGGAGCCATGGATCAAGGACGCGGGTGTGGCCCGGTTCAAGATCTGGGG
This sequence comes from Streptomyces sp. NPDC002835, assembly GCF_053591995.1. Taxonomy (NCBI): domain Bacteria; kingdom Bacillati; phylum Actinomycetota; class Actinomycetes; order Kitasatosporales; family Streptomycetaceae; genus Streptomyces; species Streptomyces sp. NPDC002835. The sequence goes on from NZ_JBSFUW010000007.1 coordinate 124,006, forward strand.
CGGCCGGCCGGACGGGATGCCGGCGTTCCCCGAAGGAATGGCCGCGCCGCGGTTCCTGCTCGACGGGCAGAAGGACCGGTCGGCGTTCGACTCGGTGACCGGCCGGCTGGGCTGGTACCAGGACTGGACACGGCGCTGCCTCGGGCTGGACGCGGCGGGTGCGACCGAATTCCTGCGCAGGCTGCTGCCCGTTCTGGTGGACGAGCAGGCACTGTCGGTCCGTACGGCAGCCGACCGTACGACCCGGGTGTACGGGCTGCAGCCGGGGCACATCGAGGTGCGGCTGCTGGACGACGAGGCGGCCAACAAGGCGTTCGTCAGCTGCATGGACTGCGGCTGGCAGCAGGTGGTACCGCCCGAGCGGCGGACGCGCTGGTACGGCCACCCCTGCCCGCGCTACCGGTGCCAGGGCATGCTGCGCGCCCCGCTCAGCGACCCGTCCTCGACCGGTGCCGACATGCGCAGCAGCATCGGCTCCAGCGGTTTCGGGTCGTCGCGCGCCCGTGACTTCAAGGACGACTACTACCGGCGGCTGTATCTGACCGGAGGCACCTTCCGCGTCGTCACCGCCGAGCACACCGGCATGCTGACCCGGCCGGAACGGGAGCGTGTCGAGCGCACGTTCCGCGCGGGCACGCACTACACCGACCCGAACGTGCTGTCCTGCACGCCCACGCTGGAGCTCGGCATCGACATCGGCGACCTGTCGGCGGTGCTGCTCGGCTCTCTGCCGAAGGGCCCGGCGAACTACGTGCAGCGCGCGGGCCGAGCCGGGCGCCGCACGGGCAACGCGCTGATCGTCGCGTTCGGCGGGCGCAGGGCCCGCGACCTGTACTACCTCGAGGACCCGCGCAAAATGATCGCGGGCGACATCGTGCCGCCCGGCTGCTACCTGTCCGCGGTCGAGATCCTGCGCCGCCAGTACACGGCGCATCTGCTCGACCTCGCCGCCCGCGGCGGGCTCACCACCGCCGACGGCGAGCGGCTGATGCCGGTGCCGAGGCTCGTGTCCGCCCTGTTCGGCACCACCGGCTGGTGCCAGGACCTGGCGGACGCGGCTGTCACGCACGGTGGGCGCCTGGTGGAGGAGTTCCTCGGGCTGTTCCCGGGCGATGGGGACAAAGGGGACGACGCAGGCGTCACGGCGTACGCCGCCGACGAGTTGCGGGCGTACGCGACCGGCGGCATCGTGCGCGCCCTGCAAGAGGCAGAGGAGGACTGGACGGGCCGGCGCGAGGAGCTGAGGCGCCGTATCGCCGCCATCGACACGGCGATGGAGGGCCTGGTCCGCAGTGATCCCGAACAGGACCGTGAGCACCGCGAGTTGCTCGCCGAGCGGCGCACGACCGGCGACCTGCTGCGGGAGCTGAGCCGTTCGAGCGCGCACGGCGCCCTGGTGGAGCTCGGCCTGCTGCCCAACTACAGCCTCACCGACACCACCACGCAGTTGGAGGCCACCCTCTACTGGACCGAGGAGAACCAGGGCGAGGCGGAGGAGAGCGAACAGCGGGAGGAAGGCGGCCGGCAGGGTGAGGCCCGGCGCAAGACGTACCGCAGCGAGGTCCGCGACTACGAGCGCTCCCGCCGCCTCGCCCTCGCGGAACTCGCGCCCGGCAGCAGCTTCTACGTCAACGGCTACCGCCACCAGGTGCGTGCCCTCGACATCGGCAGCCCCGAGCGCCGTGCCTGGCAGGTGTGGCGGCTGTGCCCCGCCTGTGGTTACGTCCGTTCCGACAACGCCCAGGCGGACGCCTCACCGTGTCCCCGCTGCGGCGGCCGTGAGATCGCCGACGCGGGCTGTGTGCAGTACGTGCTGGAACCGAAGCGGGTCATCGCCCGCGACAAGCGCGACGACGCCCGCGTAAGGGACGACAAGGACGAGCGCGACCGCCGCCGGTACGCGATGCTCACCACCGTCGACATCGACCCGGCTCATCTGGCGCCGGGCTCGTGGCGGCACGAGACGGCCACGTTCGGCGTCGACTTCACACGGCGGGCGGTGATCCGCACCCTGAATCTGGGCGCCGACCGTCAGGACGGCTCCAGCACGGTGCCGCTCGCCGGTGACGACGTACGCATCAACCCCTTCTACGTGTGCACCAGTTGCGGCGGGGCGACCGCCGACGGGCGGCCGGTCGCCGACCAGCCGCAGGAGGCGCTGACCGACTCGCTCGCCGCGAGCACCCGTGCCAGCGCCCACCATCTGCTGTGGTGCCCGCGCCGCCGGACCAAGAGTTCGGGCGGCGAGGAGCAGGGCAAGGGACGGGACGTTCCACTGCTGCTGGCGCACGAGCTGACCACGGAAGCGGTGCGCATCCTGCTGCCGGCGTCGGTCGCCCGCGCCCACGAACGGCTCGCCTCGTTCACGGCAGCACTGTTCGCGGGCATAGCCGCTCGGTACGGCGGCGACCCGGACCACATCGACATCGCCGCCGCGTCGATGCCGGACGGCGGCGACTCGGACTGGACCCGGCGCTTCCTCGTCGTCTACGACCGGCTGCCCGGCGGCACCGGCTACCTGCACCGGCTCGCCTCGGCCGACGGCTTCCGCGAGGTGCTGCTGAAGGCCCGCGAGGTCATCGACGGCTGCACCTGCCGCGAGAAGGGGCAGGACGGCTGCCACCGCTGCCTGCTGCGCCGGGTGCCGGCCGGCGACTACGACAAGGTCAGCCGCAACGAGGTCCGTCAGATGCTCGACGAGCTGCTCGGCAAGGAGGGCGAGGCCTGGCGGACCACCCGCGTACCCACGACCCAGCAGATCCCGCTGGAGCGGCAGGCCGAGTCCGACCTCGAGATCATGTTCGTCGAGACGCTGAAGGAGTGGGCCGGACAGGCCGAGGCCAGGGCCGCCGCCGACGCGTACACCACAGCCGCCGGGACGTACTCCCTCGACCTGCGGCTCACCGGCTCCGACGGCGGGACCCGGCGGTGGCGGGTGTCCCAGCAGCGGGTCCTCGACGGCACCCGCCCCGACGTGCTGTTCGAGCGGCTCGACGCTCCCGGCCGGCGTCTCGCCCTGTATCTCGACGGCTTCGAGTTCCACGCGAGCACCAAGCACAATCGGCTGGCCGACGACGCGGCCAAGCGGGCGCGGCTGCGGGCGGACGGCGTGCGGGTCTTCCAGCTGACGTACTACGACGTGAAGGAGTGGCGCACCCGCGTCCGAGACACGGGCTACTCCCCCACCGGGCCGTCCGATCCGGTGTGGCGGCCGTACGGCGAGGAGGCGCTCGTTCAGGCCCGTGCCTACTACGACAAGGTGCACAGCGGTCTGCCCGGCGAGCTGGCCGAGACCGTGTGGGTCAATCCGGCAGAGCAGCTGATCGCCTATCTGCGCGCACCGGACGCCGACGGCTGGACGGCGCGCGCCGAGGCCGCCGTGGCGGGCCTGACGGGCACGCGGCCGCAGGCCGCGGTCGTTGCCGCCGAGTCGGTCGGTGAGCAGATCGAGGCCGCACTTCGTGGCCGGGCGCCCAAGGCGCAGCCCGGCAAGGTGCGGCTGATGGCCGCGACGGACGCCTCGGGCTGCGGTGTGGTTGCCGTCGCGGACGCCAGGTCCATGCCGCCCGTGTGGTCGGCGATCACGATTCTCGACGACAGCGAAGCTGCCATGGCGGACGAGGAGCGGCACAAGCGGCGCTGGAGGGCTTGGCTCTACTGGAGCAATCTGCTGCAGTTCCTCGAGCACGGCGGGGGTGACAGCGCCCAGTTGACGACCGGACTGCTGGACGGCTTCTCCGCGCTGGAGTTCTCGGTCGCGGGCGGCGTGGGCTGGCTGGAGTCGACGCGCGTGACGCTCGTCGACGAGTCTGCGGAGAAGTCCGCAGCCGGGACCACCACCGAAGTCAGTGGCGGCAGGCCGCCGCTGGTGGCGGCGCCGGTGGAGCCGGTGCTCGCGCCGGTGAAGAGGCGGGACGCCGGGGACGGGGCGGACGCGGCGGGCACCGCCAGGGACGGCGGCTGGGACGCGGTGCTGGAGCTGTTGGACCCGGACGAGCCGGGGCTGGAACTGCTGGCGGTCGCTCTCGCCTCGCTCGGCGTCCCCGCCCCGCACGACGGCTACGAGCTCGACGACCGCGGCTGGATGGCCGAACTGGCCTGGCCCGACGCGAAAGCCGGTGTCGTGCTCGCGCACCGGCCGGTCGACGGTGAACCGGACGCGGAAGCCGAGGACCGGGACCGCGCCTTCGCCAAAGCGGGCTGGGAGGTCCGGCCGGCCGGGGCGTGGACGGCGAAGGAGCTGGCCGACCGGCTCGCCATACGGGAACAGCACGACGAGACGATGCGGGGGGACACCCACTGATGAGCGCGGCGAACGTGACTCTGCGGCTGCTGGACAAGGCCGACAAGGAGATCCTGAGGCTCCCGCGCACCGTCAAGGGCGCGATCTACGACTTCCAGCACAAATTCAAGGCGAACCCGGGCTCTTCGGGGCTGCGGCTCAAGCAGCTGTCCGGCCATACCCGGCTGTGGTCGGCCCGGATCAGCGACGACTACCGGGCGCTGCTGCTGCGGCTCGCCGACGACGACTGGCTGATCGTCTCGGTCAAGCACCGTAGAGAGGTGTACGCGAACCTCGACCGGCTCGCGTACGGCGTGAACCCGGTCACCGGTGGACTCGAGTACGTCGACCTTCAGGTCGTCGAGGAGAGCGTCGTCCGGCGGCTCCTGCCGCCCGAAGCGCCTCAGGCACCCAAGGTGCAGGTCCCCGCTCCCGCCCCTGCGCCAGCCCCGGTGGAGCAGCCACCGGTGTCCGCGCCGCTGTTCGCCCACTTCACCGACGAGCAACTGACCGACCTCGGTGTGGCGCGGCCTCTGCTGCCGGTGGTGCGGACCCTCACCACCGAGGAGCAGCTGCTCGGCCTCATCGAGTACGCCCCGCAGCTCACCGGCGAGGTGCTGCTCTCCCTCTTCGACGGCAAGTCCTACGACGAGGTCCTAGACCAGATCACGGCCCCCGTCGCGGCCCCCGAGCCGGTCGACACCGAGGACTTCCAGGCCGCCGCAGAGCGCCCGGCGACCATGGTCACGACCACGGACGAGGCGCTGCGCGAGGCGCTGGAAGGCGGCAACTTCGGGCGCTGGAAGGTCTTCCTGCATCCGACACAGGCCAAGCTCGTGGAGCGTGACTACTCCGGACCGGCACGCGTCGGCGGCGGTCCGGGCACCGGCAAGACGATCGTGGCGCTCCACCGCGTGAAGCATCTGGTCTCCACACTGCCGCCGGGGCGTACGAAGCCGGTGCTGCTGACCACGTACAACAAGAACCTCGCCGCGGACCTGCGAACCAGGCTGCTGGAGCTGGGCGGCGAGGAGCTGCTGGCGCGCGTCGAGATCAGCCATGTCGACCAGCTGGCGCTGCGCGTGGTGCGCGAGGCCGAGCCGGGCAGCAGCAAGCAGACCATCGACGACAACCAGGCCCTGCGCGAGTGGCGGGCCATGCTCGACGAGGTGGACGAGACGGGTTGGGACGCGGAGTTCCTGCACGACGAGTGGACGCAGGTGATCCTGGGGCAGGCCGTGACCTCCCGCACGGACTACTTCCGGGCCCGCAGGGCCGGCCGCGGACGCAACGTCACCCGGCCGGAGCGTGCCGAGATCTGGCAACTGACCGAGCGGTTCGCCCAGCGTCTCGACGGGCTCGGACGGCAGACCTGGGCGCAGGTCGCCGAACGGGCGGCGCGGCTGGAGATCGAGCGTGAGCAGCGCATGGACGCCGTCGAGCGGCAGCGGGAAGAAGCGGGCGGCCTGGACAACATCCACCTTCAAGACAGTTCCGCAGGCCGGCTCCGCCCCCGCTACCGGCACATCGTGGTCGACGAGGCGCAGGACCTGCAGCCCGGCCACTGGAAGATGCTCCGGGCGATGGTCCGCCGGGACCGCAACGACATCTTCCTCGTCGGCGACACCCACCAGCGGATCTACAGCAGCCAGGTCACTCTCGGCAGCCTCGGTGTCAACATCCGTGGTCGCAGTGCCAAGTTGTCGCTCAGCTACCGCACGACGCGACAGATCCTGGGCTCCGCGCTGGGCGTACTGAGCGGCGAGGCATTCGACGACCTCGACGGCAACGAGGAGAACCTGGCGGGCTATCGGTCCGTGCTGAGCGGCGGCCTGCCCGCCCTGCATCCGCATGTCGACTGGGAGGCAGAGCGGGAGGGCATCGCGGCGCTGATCGCCGCGTGGGACGACATCCCGCTGGAGCAGATCGGCATCTGCGTCCCCACGAACGCCATGGCGCAGGAAACAGCCTATTCGCTGAGGCAGTTCGACATCCCCGCCGTCGAGATCGGCCCGGACGGACCCCGGGGCGACGAGGGGGTGCACATCGGCACGATGTTCCGTTTCAAGGGGCTCGAATACCAGCGGATGATCATCGCCGGTGCGTCGCAGGGACTCGTGCCGCGTTCGGACATCCTGCGGTTGCAGTCGGTCGACGCCCTGCGCCACCGCAGAGAGATGCAGCGGGCCCGTTCGCTGCTGTTCGTCGCCGCGACGAGGGCCCGTGACAGCCTGGACATCTTCTGGCACGGAAACCCCAGCCAGTTCCTCCAACCGGTGCTGCGAACGGCGTGACCGCGTGTCACCGCCGTGAGGGGTCCATCGCGGCCCGACCGACGCCGCAGGCCAGGTGCTCGCCAAGAGCTCCGGCAACCCCGTGGTGCCGCATGCCGCTGCTCCTCGACGTTCGCCGTCTTCGCCGTCGACTTCCTCACGCGACCCGGCGGCGGACTGCCCATGGGCGCGGCCGGCTTCCCGTGCTCTCTCACCTCGCTGTCTTCGGCGGTACGGCTTTATGTCGGCAGCCTCTTCAAGGGCCTCGGCCGTCCGGGCCTTGTCCACTGGCCTGTTCCCCTGGTACGTCGCACAGCTGTGCCCTCGTCTCGTCGGCGATGTACCTGCTCCTGCCGGAGAGTGGCTGCGCCCGCACCGCCGTCAGTTGGTACACATACCGGCAGGTGCCGTCCTCCGGCCCCGGTCGAGCCGCCGCCGGTGACTGCCCGGTCCGGCCGAGCACGTCCCGCAGCTCTCGGACGAGGTGCCCTCGCCCGAGACGGCACGTCGATGACGCCACCGCCGACGTTCAGCCCGCGAAGCGCGCCATCCACGTCTCGACCTCGTCCGCGGCGCGTGGCAGGCCCGCCGACAGGTTCTCGTTGCCGTCGTCCGTGACGACGAGGTCGTCCTCGATGCGGACGCCGATGCCGCGCCACTCCTCGGGCACCGTCAGGTCGTCCGCCTGGAAGTACAGGCCCGGCTCGACGGTCAGGCACATGCCCGGCTCCAGCACGCCTCCGGCGTACTCCTCGGTGCGACCGCAGTGTTCAGCGTGGTGCTCGGATACCGTCGATGATGCGGGTCCAGTTGTCGCCGCCGTTTCCGTCGTCGATCGCGCGCCGGTAGTGCGCCTGGACGGCCAGTGGCAGAGCGAGGTCGAGGCCGAGAGACCTGCTGGTTTCGACGATGTGGTCGGCCGTCGCGCCCATCATGGTGACCGTGCTGAGGTCGCCGGGGTGCTCTCCGGCGTCGAGTGCGGCGCCCGGGGTCTCTTCGCCGGCCCGCAGCATCTCGCCGATCGAGTCGGTGAGGGCGATCAGCTCCGGTATCGCCTCCTGGGCCTTCATCCCCGCGTGGCCGAGCATCGCGGTGGCGTGCATCAGTCCGGACAGGGTGGTGAGGAACACCACGAGGTTGGCCTGGTACATCATCTGTGCGAGGCCCGGGTCCTCGCCGAGGTACTTGGGTGCGCCGAGCGGTGTCAACGCCGCCCGGTGGCGCTCCATGACCTCCTTCGGGCCGCTGTAGTAGACGTAGGACGCCTCCGTGCCGACCATGGGCGCCGGCGCCATGACGCCGCCGGTGAGGAACGCGGCGCCGTGGTCTGCTGCCCAGGCCGCCGCCTCGCGGCTGCGGTCGGGAGTGTCCGAGCTCAGGTTGACGAGCGTCCGGCCGGCGAGCGATCCGGTGGCGCCGTCGAGGATGTCGTACATCGCCTGGTAGTCGGTGAGGCTGAGGATGACCAGGTCGCTCGCCTCGACCGCCTCGCGGGGCGTTGCCGCGAGCGTCGCTCCGTCGGCGACGACGCCGTCGGCCCGGGCGGCGGTGCGGTTCCAGACGGTGACCGGGTGGCCTTCGTTGAGGAGAGTCCGGGTCATGGCCTGTCCCATCGGGCCGAGCCCGATCACGGTGACAGCGCCGCTATGCGTGGTGTTGTGGTTCTGTCGTTCGTTCACTCCCCCATGGTCGGAGACTGCGACTATTCTCGGTAGTACCCACTATTTACTGCGGTACTTACCTTTTCGTAAGGGGCGATGAGTGATGGCGAAGGCACCGAGGTGCGGGCCCTACATCTGCGGCATCGACGCCGCGCTCGACGTGGTGAGCGGCAAGTGGAAGGGGCTGATCCTCTGGGAGCTCGACACCCATGACGTCCGCCGCTTCGCCGAGCTCCGCCGCGGTCTGCCGGGCGTCAGCGAAAAGATGCTGACTCAGCATCTTCGGGAGATGGAGGCGGACGGCCTCGTGCACCGGGAGGTGTACGCCGAGGTGCCGCCGCGGGTCGAGTACTCCCTGACCGAGCACGGGCACACGCTCAACCAGGCGCTCGCACCGCTCGGCGCCTGGGGGACCGAGCGGATCCGCCGCGAAGGCTCCGACGTGGTCGACATGGCCGACGCGACCGGGACTTCTCACCGCTAGACGCCGTCCGCGGTCCGCTGTCCGCGACCGCTGACCCCAGGGCCGGACGCCGGCCTGTCGAGTCGACGTCCCCGCTATACCGTGTGGCCATGTCCACGTTCATACAACAACTTCCGGCCCTGATCGGCGTGGTGGTCGGCGCCCTCGGTTCGTACTTGGCGATCACCCGGGGCGACGCGGCCCGGTTCCGCCGTGAGCAGGTCGCCCGTTGGGAGGAACGGCGGCTGACGGTCTACGGCGACTACGCCAGGTCGCTGAAGAAGAGCGTCACCCTGGCCTACCGGATCGCCGCCCATCTCGGCAACGACCCCCACCCGCACCCGATGTCGCCCGAGGAGGCGGCAACTCACCTGGCCGAGGCCACGGACGCCCGGGATCCGGCCGGGGAGGCCCTGTTGATGCTCGGCAGCCCGGACGTGGTGGACAGGGCTCGCGAGTGGGTCGTCACGGTGATGGACATGGAGGCGTCCTGCGCGACCGGACCGTCGACCGGGAGAAGTGGTCGGCGATGCTCCAGCGCCAGCGCACCGCGCGCGAGAGGTACTACGCGGCCGTCCGTCGTGACCTGACGCTCCCGCCCGGCCACTCCGGGGCGTGGCCGCTCCCGCCCCCGGCGGGTTCCTGAACACACCGCCCAACTGCCGAAGCGCAGGGCAGCTCAGCCCCGGTTCTCCCGCAGCCCGACGGGCCGTGGGTGCGGGGACCGGACCGTACGGGCTCGGTCCCCGCACCCCGGGCAGTGCTGCCGGACGTGCGCAGCGTGTCGGACCGGAGCCTGCCGGGGCCGGGCAGGGCGGTTCGAGTGCCCGTCAGGCAGAATCTTGCTGGTGTTCGAGACAACGGAGAACGGGGGTGCCGGGCCATGGCGCGGCGAAGGTTGAGGTCAGGCACGGTGGTGATCGGCGGCATGGGGCTGCTCGCGGCGACGCTCGCGGCATGCGGCTCCGACCCGGACAAGCGCTGTGTCGACCCCGTGTCGTACGACGTACTGCCCGACTACAAGTGCAAGAAGAACGACAGCGGCTCGGGCGGCGGGGGAGGCGGCGGCAAGTACTACTACGGCGGCACGGTCAGCGACGGCAAGGTCTCCGGCGGCAGCTTCAACAAGTCCGCCGTGAGCAGAGGCGGCTTCGGCAAGTCCGGTTCGGGAGGCGGGTGATCCGCCGTGCGACGCCGCACCATCGAGCCCCGTCCCGGCTGGCAGCACACCGTCGAGGAGCAGGGCTGCATCTATCCGCTGACCCGTCATCCCGACGGATCGCTGCGCCCGTACTGGGACGAGAGCGCGTACTACGAGTTCAGCCTGCCCGAGGTCGAGGCACTTGAGGAGGTCGTCGAGGAACTGCACGCCATGTCGCTGGCCGCGGCGGCGCACATCGTCGAGAAGAACCGTTTCGCCGAGCTGGGCGTCACCGACCCGCGTCTGGTCGCCCACGTCGCCGAGTCCTGGGAGCGGCGCGACGAACTGCCGTCGATCTACGGGCGTTTCGACCTGCACTACGACGGCACCGGGCCCGCGAAGATGCTGGAGTACAACGCCGACACCCCGACCTCTCTGGTCGAGGCGGCGAGCCCGCAGTGGTTCTGGATGGAGGAGCGCTTCCCCGGCGCCGACCAGTGGAACTCGCTCCACGAACGCCTCGTCGACGCGTGGCGGCGCCAGGCCCCGCTCCTGCCGCCCGGTCCGGTGCACTTCGTGCACACCGACGGCGACGAGTGCGGCGAGGACCTGATGACCGTCGCGTATCTGCGGGAGACCGCGGAGCAGGCGGGCATACCGACCGAGGCGCTGTCGGTCGAACGCATCGGCTGGGACCGGATCAGCGGCCGCTTCGTGGACGAGCGGCTGCGCTTCATCCGCAGCTGCTTCAAGCTCTACCCGTGGGAGTGGCTGGTCACCGACCACTTCGGGCCCCACGTCCTCGACACCCTGGACAACGGCGGCGGCACCGGCACCACCTGCTGGATCGAACCCGCCTGGAAGATGCTGCTGTCGAACAAGGCGGTGCTGGCGATCCTGTGGGAGCTCTACCCGAGCCACCCGAATCTGCTCCCCGCCTACCTCGACGGCCCCCGCGAACTGGCCGAAGGCCCGGGCTGGGTGGCCAAGCCGCTCCTGGGCCGCGAGGGGGCCGGGGTCACCCTGCACGCGCCGGGTGACGCTCCCCTGGCACGCGAAGAGCCCTGCTGCTACCAGGAGTTGGCACCGCTGCCCGACTTCGACGGCAACCGGGTGGTGCTGGGCGCCTGGGTCGTCGAGAACGAGGCCGCCGGTCTCGGCATCCGGGAGTCGGCGGGGCCGGTCACCGACGGGTACGCCCGCTTCCTGCCGCACGTGATCCTCTAGCCGGATCCTCTGGCCGGCGGGACGACCGGCGACGGGGCGCCGTCCGGCTCGCCGTCCAGCCCCTGGCCGCTTCTGGCGGCGACCAGGTCGGCGAATACGCGGGCCGGCGGTGCCAACGCGTTCCATTTCCGGACTGCCCAGCCCGCCGACAGGGCCGGCAGGTCCGGGATCGGGACGAAGCGCAGCGAAGGGTGGGCGGGGCCGCGCCATCCGGGCAGGGCGGGGACTACGGCGTGGCCGAGGCCGAATTCGACGAGCAGGATGGCGGTGTCCCAGTCGGCGACGCCGGTGTCCGACGTGACGTGGACGCCCCATTCGGCGAAGGCGGCGTCGAGCCGGGCGCGCGAGGTGGAGTTCTCGGGCAGCCGGATGTGGCGGATGCCCGCGAGGTCCCGCGGTTCGATTCGGCTCCGGGTGGCGAGCGGGTCGTCCACGTGGACGGCGAGCACCCAGGGCAGGTCGATCACCGGGCGCTGCTCGATTCCGCGCACGGGAGCGCCGATGGTGACCCACGCCAGGTCCAGGTCGTGTGCCGCGAGCGCGTCGAAGCAACTGCGGCTGGAGTTCTCCGTCTGGAATTCCAGGCTGACCTCGGGATGCCGGTGCCTGAACTCGACGACCGCCGCCGACATGAAGTGACGGACGGTCGTGGCGCCGGTGGTGATGCGTACCGAGCCACCGTCGCCATGGACGAGGTCCGCGAGGCGTCGCAGTGCGGCGTCGAGGCCGGCGATGCCGTCGGCCGCGGCTGCCTGCAGGAGCCGGCCGGCCCGGGTGGGCACGACGCCGCGCGGCTGCCGCTCCATCAGGTCGGTCCCGACCTCCCGCTCGAGCCGTCTCACATGCTGGCTGACGGCGGACTGGGTGCAGGACAGTTCCCTGGCGACGGCGCTGAGGCTGCCGGCGCGGCATACGGCGACGAAGACGCGCAGATCATCGAGAGTCATCAGGGTGCCAAGGTATTCCTTGGGCTGCTTCAAGCAAACCCTAGGATTGACTGGGGAGTTGGTACTCGCGAAGATCTTCGTGGATCCAGGGCGGCAACCTGGACCGCGTGACGACGCGCTCCAGGTGCCGACCCACCCTCGTACGTCCTGCGTCTCCGGGGCGCCGGCCGGGCCGGTGTTCCAGTCTGTTCGTAGCGCCGTGTTCAGGTGGGCGGAGAAATCGGAGGCGCCGGAGCATGGGCGGCTCGTACGATGAGGGCCGGGACGGGGCCCGTAGCGCAGTGGTTGTCGCGCCTTCACCGCATGTGGGAGGACGCCGGTTCGAATCCGGCCGGCCTCATCCCGTCGACCGTCGCGGCACGGCAGAGGCGCCCGCACCGGACCCCGCGCACCCCGTCAACAGATCCAGTGGTCGCGCCTCGGGAGTGTGGCCCAGATGTCGGGCGGGCCGACGACGGGGCGGGGGTCGGTGAGGCGCAGGCCCGCGTAGGCGCAGGAGTAGGCCACCGCGTCGTCGCAGACGTACGAGGCCAGCACCTCCTCCGGGGTGTCGCCGACCTCCGGCGCACCGCCCGGGTGGAGGTCCGAGCCCTCGATGACGCCGTCGCAGGCGATGCTGCCCTGGTTGCCGCTCTTGGGGTTGGCGTACAGGCCGTAGCAGACGGTGCCGGCGGACAGCCGGGTCAGCACGCCCGGCATCTCCGGTGCGTACCCCCACGGCTGGGTGACGACGCAGCCGCCCGGCACGGTCGTCACTCCGATGATCCGGAGGCTCTCCTCCATGTCGTACCCGTACGGGTCCGCCAGGAGATCGTCCAGCTCCACACCGCGCGCGGGCGTCGCCTCCAGGCGCCGTATCGCTTCCTCGGCGTCGATACCGGCCACGCAGGCCAGGCCCGTGCCGTCGTAGTGGAGGTCTCCCAGTGCGGCGACGAGCCTTCTGCCCTCCTGGGCCGTCGCACGCTCCGTCTGCGTCAGCCCGCGCTCCCCGTCCGGCACGGCGAACAGATCCGGCGTCGGTCCGGCCAGGCTGAGCCGCCCGGCCGACCAGCCGCCCATCAGCGGCCGCCATGGGTCGGCTCCGGCCTCGGCGAGAGCGCGCGCGTTGTCCGGGCGGCCCGCGACGACGGCTTCCCACAGGGCGGTCCTCCCCTCGTCCAGCGCGTCGACGTCCGCGACGCGTACGGCCAGTTCCGAGACGACTTCCGGCGAGCCGGACACCGCAGCCCGGTGCAAGGCCCGTCCCTCGCCCCACCGTTCCGGGTCCGCGCCCTGGTCGAGGCGCCGCCGGATGTCAGCGTGGTCCTGCCACCCCCGCCAGTCCATGCCTGCCCAGCCGTTGTCCCGACCTGCCACCGTTGCCCCCATGCGCCGATACAGACGGCTTCGCCCACCGTCCGGCAGACATTCACCATCGCAGAGGTCTGACAATGAGGACGAACTCGGCGGCAGCTCCGGCCCTGCCGCCGTACGCCGTCGTCCGGCGGGGTGGGAGACTGGCCGGCCAGGATCGGTACAGAGGGGGCGGACGGAACGTGCGGCTGCGAAGAGGGCTGGCGGGGTTGGTGGCGGTGGCCGCGCTGACGGTGACGGCGACCGGCTGCGGCGCGCTGCTCCTGGAGGACAAGGGGCCGCTGCCGCCGCGCTATTCGGGTCCGCCGCTGCCCGTGGAGGACGTGGTCTCGGATCTGACCTCTGTACTGAAGGCCGAGGGCATCACGCTGGAGCGGGCACCGCAGGAGCTGATCTCGCTCGAGTGTCACGAGTGGTTGCGCGGCGAGTACGACCCGGCGACGGCGGACCCCGCGCTGAGGGCCGGTTTCGCCCGGGCGCGATCGGACCACGGCTGGCGGTCCGAGCCCGGCGACGGGGAGAACGGCCGTCTCCGCATCCGCAAGGGCAACTGGACGGCCACGGCCCGGCTTTCCGGCGACGGCGGGCCGGACACGGCGGGTTCCGCCACGGTGCCGGTCGTGGTCGTCCTGGGCTGCGACGGCGCCGTCCCCAAGTCCCTGTCCCGCACGGGGTCCCCGTCGCCCGTGCCTTCCTAGATCGTGCCGCTCCACGCCCGGCGGTTCTCCCGTCGGCGCACATGGCCGCGCCAGCCCGCGAGCAGCGTCATGCCCGTCCATGCGGCGACTCCCGTGACGAGGCCGCCGAGCCTGCCTTCGGGGTCGACGTCCGCGGCGTCCTCCAGCGGGACGGCGCCTTCCGGGTCGCGGAGGATCTCGATGCGGTCGCCCACCCGGTAGCCGGGGTTGCTCCCCCGGTACTCGAGGGTCTCGTCGAGTTCGCCGCCCGGCCCGACCAGTGTGAACCGGTGGTTCTCGCTCGCCGTTCCCGTCGCGCTGTCCGCGGTGATCGTGACGGTCTCGCGGACGCCACGTCGGTCGAGCGCCGCCTCGGGGGCGTACTGGACGGACCCGACGAGGATGAAGAGCGCGGGGACCACGGAGAGGACGGCGAGCCACCACGCCCTGTGGAGCAGCCGCAGCACGATCACGAAGACCAGGCAGCCGAGCACGCCCGCCGCGATCGGGATGAAGTCCATGCCCAGCGTGACGTAGGCGAGTCCGGTGTTGCCGGCGGCGAGCCCCCAGGCGAGCAGCAGCACCCAGAGCGTGGCGAGTACGGACGCCCCGGCGCTCCTTCCCGTGCGCTGCCCACCGGGAGCGGGCACCCCGGCCCCGGCCGCGTCCCCGACTGCGCCCGCCGCGGGCGCGTTCATCCTCTGATCGCTCATCCGCGCAGCATACGAGGCGGCCGGAACGCCGTGCCCACGTGGCCGGGACCGGTGTCAGTGGCGTGTGCCAAGGTGCCGTACATGACGACCACACCCGACGGACGCCCGGTCCCGCCCGCGCACGCCGACGAACGCACCATGCTGACGGCCTGGTTGGACTTCCACCGGTCCACTTTGGCGCTGAAGTGCGCGGGCCTCGACGACACGCAGGCGCGCAGGACGGCCGTGGCGCCCTCGTCGATGACGATGATCGGCCTGGTCCAGCACCTGGCGGAGATCGAGCGGAACTGGTTCAGCCGCGTGTTCGCCGGCGAGGACGTGCCGCTGCTGTTCGGGAACCACGGCGGGTCCGGTTTCACCCTCGACCCGGACCGGACCCTCGAGGAGGCGCTGGCGACCTGGCGGACGGAGGTGGAACGCAGCCGCGAGCTGATCGCCGACGCGCCGCTCGACGCTCCCGGCAGGCTGTCGGAGGAGAACGCCGCCGTCCTCGGCGAGGACAGTGTGTCTCTGCGCTGGATCCTGATCCACATGATCGAGGAGTACGCCCGTCACAACGGTCACGCGGACCTGATACGCGAAGCCGTCGACGGCGTCACGGGCGCCTAGCCGGGCGCCGCCCGGTCCACCCGCAAGACCGCAAACCGCAAGGCCACAAGCCCGGACGGACGGGCGGACGAACGCCCTAACGGACCACCACCGTGCGCTGCGCCGAGAAGTCGCCCCATGTGCCGTCGGGCAGTTTGGCCCGGAGCTTGATGCTGTAGCGGGTGCCGGGTTCGTCGGTGACGGTCATGGTGTACGTGGCCGTCCCGGTGGGCGGCTGGGCGCCCCAGACGATCGTGGTGGCCGGTTTGCCGTTCAAGTGGAGCTGGTGCTCCTTGACGGGGGCGCCGGTCTCGGGCGGGGTCCAGCGGAGCTCGATGCTGCCCTTGCGGACGGCCGCCTCCAGATCGGTCGGCGCCGTGTTCGGGCTGTCGTCGCCCGGTGCCGAATGGGTGGTCAGGTCCACGGAGTTGCTGTCCGGCGACGAGTTCTCGGCGGCGTCCCGGGCCCGTACGGTGAAGCTGTAGACCGTTCCCGGCCGCAGGCCGGTGACGCGTGCGCCGGTGCGCGTGCCGGGCACGCTGTGGATGCGGGAGTCCTCCTGGTAGATGTCGTACGAGGTGACGCCGGTGTCGTCGGTGGCCGGCCGCCAGGTCAGCGTCACCGACGTACCGCTGTCCGTACGGCCCTCGACCCGCCCCGGCCGGGTCGGGGCCCGGTTGTCGTCCGGCGTGGCGGACGGTGTGGTGACGGATGCGGAGGCGCTGGGTCCGGACAGGTTCCCGGCGGCGTCCCGCGCCCGTACCGTGAAGCTGTACGCGGTCCGCGGCGCCAGGCCCTCGATGTCCACCATGCGCTTGGTGCCCGGCAGGGATGTGACCTTGGTCCCCGCGCGGTAGACCTCGTAGCTGGTGACCTCCTTGTTGTCGGCGGACCTCTCCCACATGACGTGCACGGAGGTGGCGCTGCCGGCCTGCGCGGTGACGCCGGCGGGGGGCGAGGGCGGCTTGTCGTCCCGGGGCTCCTCGGTTGCGCAGGCGGCGAGCAGGACGGCGGAGCAGGCCAGCACGACGAGTGCGGCAGGCGTGGGGGGACGTTGCACGGTCGGGCCTCCGCGTACGGACGACGAGGATTGGTCCAGACCTGTATCCCACAGCTCGCCCGTCCTCCACAAGGCTTCCTTGGCCGGACCTCATGGCTTCCTTATGGCTTCTTGAAGAAGCCCCTGGATGAGGTCACACACGCACCGAACCCCATTACGATCTCCGGCAACCCCCCACCGTGATCCCGGTGGACGCAACGACGCCCACCGGGATCACGAACGCTCAGCCGTCTTCCTTCCGAGGTGTCGTACGCATGGGTTCTCGTCGAGCCGCCCGCCCCACCGCCCGTTCCCATGCCCGCCCCAAGGGCGGAGTGCGGGCCCGGAGCGCCGTGCTGGCTCTCGGCGTGCTCACCGTCACCGCCGGAGCCGGGGTGACGCTGGCCACCGGCGGCTGGGACGACACGTCGGGCCGGGTGGAGACCAACGCCGCCGCGGGCGCCGCCGAGCCTTCCGACGAGGGCGCCGCGACCGCAGGTGCGTCGCCGCTCACCACCCCCACGCCCACCCCGAGCACGAGCGCGTCGCCGAGCACGCGTGTCACCGCCTCCGCGAAGCCCAGGGCCAAGCCGAAGCCGAAGCCGAGCCCCACGGCCACGCCCAGCACCAAGGCCCGGACGACGACGACCGCGCCGAGCGGCGGTGACAGTACGGGCGGCTCCGGATCGGGGTCGGGCTCCGGCGGGTCCGGTACCTCAGGCGGGTCGGGGGGCTCTGGCGGCTCCGACGCCGACGGCCCCGAGGCCCAGGTCCTCACGCTGGTCAACCGGGAGCGGGCCTCGGCGGGCTGCTCGCCGGTCACCTCCAACGCCGAGCTGACCCGGGCCGCCGACGACTACAGCGACGTCATGGCCCGCAGCGGCGTGATGTCCCACACCGGACCAGACGGCTCCACGATGACCACCCGGGTCGAGGCCGCCGGTTACGAGTGGTCCACGCTGGGCGAGAACATAGCCCGGGGGCAGGCCGACGCAGCGTCCGTCATGGAGTCCTGGATGAACAGCCCGGGGCATCGCGCGAACATACTCAACTGCTCGTTCAAGGAGCTCGGCGTCGGAGTCCACTTCGGGGACGGCGGCCCGTGGTGGACCCAGAACTTCGGCGCCGGCCGATAAGCCCGCCGCGCCCCGAACCAGATCGAAGTAGATCGAACCGGATCGAACCGGACCGGCCCGACCCTCGGGCCCGCCGGTCACGGCGGCCGTACGGGCCGGGCACGGCGCCGTCAGGCGGCGGGCATCAGCACCCGGGCGGCCCCCTCCTCCTGGTTGTGCCGGTCGGCCCAGGTGACCAGGGCCGTGCTGCACGCGTGGTCCAGGTGCTTGAGGCCACGCAGGTCGAGCTCGACGTGCCGGTCCTTCGGCAGCTTCTCCAGGGAGTCGAGAATCCGGGGCAGCCGGAGGAAGGTCGCGTTCCCGGAGAGCACCACGGTGACGGGCCCCTCCCGGTCCGGGCCCTCGTCCACGTCCACCTGGACGTGCGACGTCTCCCACGCCGTCTTGGCGACGGCGAGCAGCAGCCCGGCCAGCACCCCCTCGAACATGCTGGTCGCGATGATGGCGACCGCGGTCGTCACCAGGATCACGGCCTCCCCGCGGTGCTCGCGCCACAGCGGCCCGAGCTCCTTCAGCGGGATGAGCTTCCAGCCGGAGAAGACCAGGATGCCCGCGAGCGAGGCGACCGGGATCAGCCCGAGCGCGGCCGGCGCCAGCGCCGCGAAGACCAGCAGCCACACGCCGTGCAGGACGCGGGACGCCTTGGTCCGGGCGCCGGCCTGGACGTTGGCCGCGCTGCGCACGATGACCGCGGTCATCGGCAGCGCGCCGAGCGCCCCGCACAGGGTGTTGCCCGCGCCCTGCGCCATCAGCTCCTTGTCGTAGTCGGTGCCGGGTCCGCTGTGCAGCCGGTCGACGGCGGCCGCGCTGAACAGACTCTCCGCCGACGCGATCAGCGTCACGGCGACCACCGTGCCGATCGCCCCGACCAGGCCGACGTCGACGATCGCGCCCAGGTCGTCGGTGGACGGCGGCCGGATCACACCGAGCAGCCCCTGTACGTCGACCCGCTCCACCGGCAGCCGTAACAGCGCCACGGCGGACGTGGTGAGCACGACGGCCGCCAGCGGCGCCGGCACCACCCGGATCGTCGGCGGCAGGTGCTTCCACAGGGCCATCAGCGCGACGGTCGCCGCACCGAGCGCGAACGCGGTCAGCGCCGCGGGCGAGGCGGCCGTGTCGGCGGCCAGGCCGGGCAGACCCGCCAGGTTGGCCGGACCGGAGCCGGGCGCCTTCGCGTCGGCCAGGGCGTAGAGCTGGCCGGCGATGAGTACGAGACCGATGCCCGCGAGCATCCCCTCCACCACGGCGACGGAGATGGCGCGGAACCAGCGGCCCAGCCGCAGCGCGCCCATGAGCAGTTGGAGCAGCCCCGCCGCGAGGACGAAGACGCCCAGGGCGCCGAGGCCGAACTCCGTGACGGCCTCCAGCACGAGGACGGTCAGCCCCGCCGCCGGCCCGCTGACCTGGAGGCTGCTGCCGGGCAGCAGTCCGGTGACGAGCCCGCCGACGATGCCGGTGACCAGGCCGAGTTCGGCCGGGACGCCGGAGGCGACGGCCACGCCCACGCACAGCGGCAGGGCGACCAGGAAGACGACGACGGACGCGGTGAGGTCGGATCTCAGCGTCGCGGCCGAGGCGCGCTCGGCGCGCTGCGGCTCTGCTCGCCGGTGGCGTCCGCGGTTCCCGCGTTCGCGGGTGCCGGTGGTACTCACAGCGGAAGGAACGTGCCGTCGTAGGGGCGGTGGACGAGCACGGAGCCGGTGTCGATCTCGTAGAACCAGCCGTGCAGACTCAGCCGGCCTTCGTCGGTCCGCCGGGCGACGCAGGGGTAGTCGCGCAACCGCCGCAGCTGGCGCACCACATGGTGCTGGACGGCCTCGGTGACGGCGGGGCCGGTGGAGTCGACGAACAGGGGTGGGGGCGAGGCGCTCGCCAGCCAGCCGCGGACGGCCGGCACGGCGGACAGGTCCTCGCGCCGCACCATCGCGCCGACGGCCCCGCAGTGGGAATGGCCGCAGACGACGATGTCGGTGACGCCGAGGACCTCGACGGCGTACTCGACGGTGGCCGCCTCGCCGGAGTGCCGGCCGGGGGCGTGTTCGGGGATGATGCCGCCCGCCGTGCGGAGCTCGAAGAGCTCTCCGGGTCGGGCGTCCGTGATGAGTGAGGGGATCACCCGCGAGTCGGAGCAGGTGATGAACAGGGCCTGCGGGGACTGGCCTTCGGCGAGGCGGCCGAACTCGTCGGCGCGGGCCGCGGCGCGGTGCCGGAAGGCGCGGGCGTTGTTGGTGAGCATGTGCATGGGGGTTCCTCCAGCGCGCCCGGGGCGCGCGGTGGGGGGTCGTCATGTCGGAGCCGCGGAGTGCGGTGGGGGGTGCGGAATGTCGACGGATCACTCGGAGGCGGAGCATGCCGCGGGAGCAGCGACCGTGGTTGGGGCCGGTGCTTCGAGGAGACGTGTGCGCGGGAGAGGCGGCGGTGCCGCCGTCGCCCCCGGTGGGTGTGCGGGGGCGAGCGCCTGTTGGTGCGGCGCGGCACGGCGGCCGGGGCCGGGGGTCGGTTCGGGCCGGGCCGGGGTCACGCGCCCGGCGGTCAGCCGGGCCGCTTTCACGCCGGGTCGGGATTCACGCTGTGCGGGCGGTCTACGGGGTGGGCCGCCGGTGCGCCGCCGTCGGGGTGCGCCCGCACGGGGTCCGGCGGGCGCGGCAAGGGTCCGGGAATGGGTCCGGGAAGGAAGCCGGGAACGGGTCCGGGAAACGGGCCGGGAAAGGGGTCTGCCTCTCCTCGGGGCCGTTCAGCGGGGCTGGGGTGCGGCGTTCAGGGTCTGAGCGCTCTGACGCCCGGGTTCGCTGTGGCGGCCGTATCGGCTCTCGCGCATCGACGCGTCACGTACCCCTCCCCCCGCTTTCCGGCACAGCCGTCCGGAACGGCTTTCGGGCAACACAGAACTGGTCCAACTGGTCAGTAACTCCAGCCTCTTGGGCCACTCTGACATCACGAGGGCTCAAAAGTCTGTGATTCGTTAGACATTCGTGAGTGTCACGCCTCTTGACATCGGGCACCGCCGAAGGATACCGGCGGTCACCGCAGGTCACGGGCGTCGGTGCCGAGGAAGGTCATTTTCGGCGGGCGTCGGTCACACCAGCCCGAACGACACCCGCACCCGCGCTCCACCCATCGGCGAGCGGCCGATCTCCAGCTCTCCGTCGGCGGCCCGCGCCGCCCGCGCCACGATGTCCAGACCGAGGCCCGTGCCACCCGCGCCGCCCACGCTGACGCCTCGGGTGAGCGCCGCCTCGGGGTCGGCGACGCCGGGACCGGCGTCGTCCACGGTCAGCAGCACATGCCGGTCGCGGCGTTCCACCCGTACGGCGAAGGCGGTGCCCTGCGGGGTGTGGCGGAAGACGTTGCCGATCAGGGCGTCCACCACCGCGGCCAGGTCGTCCTCGGGGAATCGCACGGGGGTGCGGCGCGGGGTGAAGGAGCGCTCGCAGATACGGTCCTGCTGCGCGGCGAGCACCGACCAGAAGTCCAGCCGCATCGCGACGACCTCCGCCACCTCGCAGGGCCGCCCCGGCGGCCGGCCCGCGGCGGGGCCCGCCGCGAGCGGGGTGCGGGCCGCGGTGATGATGGAGTCGAGTTCGGCCTCCAGCTGCGACACGGCCCGGGTGATCCGGCGGGCGCCCGGCGTCGGGCCCATGAGGTCGGCCTCGAGGTAGAGCGCGGTCAGCGGGGTGCGCAGCCGGTGCGAGAGGTCGGCGACCATCTCCCGTTCGATGGCGAGCAGTTCCACGACCCGGTCGGCCATGGTGTTGAACGCGGCGCCGGCGTCCTGGAGTTCGGGCGGCCCGTCCGGCTCCACCCGTACGTCGAGGTCGCCCGACCCGAGCGCCAGCGAGGCGCGCTTCAGGCCCTGGGAGGAGCGCACCACCCGGGCGCCCAGCCGGTCGGCGACGAGCACGGAACCGCCCACCAGCCCGACGGCCAGCAGCGACATCACGCCCCAGGACGCCCACACACCGCGGGTCAGGTCCGCGGCGGGCACGTACGCCTCGACGACCGCGACCCGGTCCTCCGGCAGTACGACGGGCTGGAGGTAGATCCATCCCTCCGCCGTGTCCATGACGAGCGTCTCCCGCTTCCGTACCGCGCGGTCGAGCGCCGACCTGGGGGCGTGCGGGGTGCCGACGAAACCGCCGTCGGGGAGGCGTACGGCCAGCTGGTCGCCGGAGTCGAGCTCGGCGACCGCCTGGTGGACGTCGGCCCGCCGCGTGGTGAGGGCGAGGACCGGGGACAGGGCGGCGGCCCGCTGCTCGGCGGCGGTGGTGACCCGGTCGCGCGCCTGTTCGCGGACCAGCAGGGCGAGCGGGATGAGGAAGGACAGCGCGATCATCGACGTCACGGCCAGCGCGATCCCGGCGAGTGCGCGTCTCATGAGGGCGAAGTGACCAGTTTTATCCCGATACCGCGCACAGTGTGCAGATAGCGGGGATCCGATGCCTTTTCGCCGAGCTTCCTGCGCAGGGCGGAGAGATGGACGTCCACGGTCTGGTCCTCCAGATAGGGCTGCTGCCACACCTCCGCGAGGATGCGCTTGCGGGACATGACCTGGTCGGCGTGGGCCGCGAGGTAGGCGAGCAGGTCGAATTCGCGCCGTGTCAGCGCGAGCTCGCGTCCGGCGAGGTGCGCAGTGCGGGCCGTCGGATCGATCCTGAGCTCGCCGACCTGCACGACGGACCGCCGGTCCCCGCTGTCCAGGGCGTCGGACGGCCCGGAGCGGCGCAGCACGGCGGCGAGCCGGGCCGCGAGCTGGCCGCCGGAGAACGGCTTGACCATGTAGTCGTCGGCGCCGGCGTTGAGCAGCCTGATGATCTCCGTGTCGTCGTCCCGCGCGGTGGCGACGAGGACCGGGACCCGTGAGATACCTCGCATCATCCGCAGCACGTCGAGCCCGTCGATGTCGGGCAGCCCGAGGTCGAGCACCACGATGTCGGGCGGGCTCTGGGTGACTTCGCGCAGCGCCTCGAAGCCCTGGTGGGCGGTCTTCACCGCGTACCCGTGTCCGGTGAGGACCTCGATGAGCGCGGCCCGGATCACAGGGTCGTCCTCGACGACAAGTACGGAGGCCATGAGCAGGCACGTTAGCCGGTCCGTCAGTATGGTGTCGTGTCCCGCCTTCCGCGCTATCTGCTCATCTGGCTGTCGTGCACCGCGGCCAGCGTCACGGCCGTGATGATCACGGTCCATTTCGTGGTGGGTTCGACCAGGCCGACGGCGCCGGTCGCGCAGTCGGCACTGGAGGACTTCATGGCCTCCGCGCAGTCGTCCTCCCCCGCCGCCGCACCCTCGCCCTCCCCCAGCCCCCGGCCCACCCCGAGCGTGCGCACACCGTCGCCGACCCCGTCGAGAACGGCCGAGAAGCCGCGCACCGCGACGCCGACACCGGCGGCCCGTACGACCCCGCCGCCCCCGAAGGAGACGCCCGCCCAGCCGTCCGCCGACGGGCGCGGCTGCGAGGAGGGCGGCTCCGGCGTGCACACCATCTCCTCGCAGGGCGGCAAGGCGACCGTGCGCTACGGCAGCGGCGGGGTGTGCCTCATCTCCGCGGTCCCCAGCCAGGGCTTCACCGTCAGCACCTCCCAGACCTCGCCCGAAACCCTGACGGCCACCTTCTCGGCCGCCCGCCACCGCTCGGAGATCACGGCGACGACCGAGCCCTCGGACCGGGCGAGCGTCCGCGAGACGTCGTTCTAGCCCCCGGCCAGCAGGGCCGGCAGGTCGCGCATGTCGTCGAAGACGACGGTGCCCCGGCCCGCCAGGCGTGCGGCCGGCGTCAGGCCGCCGCTGTAGCCGAAGGCCCGCATACCGGCGGCCTGCGCGGCCCGGATCCCGTACGCGCTGTCCTCGACCACCGCGCACCGCGCGGGGTCGGCGCCCATCGCACGGGCGGCGTGCAGGAAGAGATCCGGGGCGGGCTTGCCCCTGGCCACGTCCGCGGCGCTGAAGATCCGGTCCTCGAAGTGGTCACTCAGCGCCGTGATCCGCAGACTCCGGCGGATGCCGTCGTGGTCCCCGTTGGACGCGACGCACACGGGTGCGGTGAGGCCCGCGAGGGCGTCGGTGACACCGTCGACGGCCGTCAGCCGGCCGGCGAAGGCGTCGTCGTAGAGATGCTCGTACTTCCGCTGCCAGCCCTGCTCCAGCCGCCGCCCGAGGCGCTCCTCCACCACGGCCGTGTAGACCTCGGCGGAGGAACCCACGAACAGGTCGACGATCTCGGCCTCGGTGAACGAGAGCCCGAGGTCCGCCATGATCAGCGCGTCCACTTCGACGCATATCCGCTCGCTGTCGACGAGCACGCCGTCGCAGTCGAAGATCACAAGGTCAAGGTCCAGGGCGTCACCGGTCATGGCGGGCAGCCTAGGCCCGCTCCGGGGCGGGCCCGGGCGGGGGTCAGACGATACGGGCGGCCGTGCCCGTGACCCGTACGCGCCGGTCGTCCTCGCGGAGTTCCACCGTCAGCACGCCCGGGCGGCCCATGTCCGCGCCCTGGTGGAGGGTGAGCACCGCCGTCGCGGGGACCAGGCCGATCTCGCGGGCGTAGGCGCCGAACGCGCCCGCCGCCGCTCCCGTGGCCGGGTCCTCGACCACACCGCCGACGGGGAACGGGTCGCGTACGTGGAAGACGCTCTCCGACTCCCGCCACACCAACTGCACCGTGGTCAGGTCCAGCCGCCGCATCAGCGCTTCGAGGCGGTCGAAGTCGTACGCCAGGTCCGCGAGCCGTGCGCGGGTCGCGGCGCCGAGCACCAGGTGCCGTGCGCCGGCGAAGGCGATACGGGGCGGCAGCGCCGGGTCCAGATCGGCGGCCGGCCAGTCGAGCGCGGCCAGCGCCTCGGTGAGGTCCGCGTCCGCGACGGGCTCGCTGTACGGCTCGACCGTGGTCAGCGTCGCCCGCAGCTCCCCGTCCTGCTCCGTCACGGTCACCGGCACCGTCCCGGCGCGCGTCGCGAAGACGAGGTCGCCGGTCCCGATGCGCTCGCCGAGGGCGACGGCGGTGGCGACGGTGGCGTGCCCGCAGAACGGCACCTCCGCCCTGGGGCTGAAGTACCGGATGGTGAACGCCCTCCCGGCCTCGCCCCCGAGCCCGGCGGGCGGTGCGGTCAGGAACGCGGTCTCGCTGTATCCGAGGTCCGCGGCGATGGCGAGCATCCGGGCGTCGTCGAGCCCCTCGGCGTCGAGGACGACACCGGCGGGGTTGCCGCCGTCCGGGTCCCGGGAGAAGGCGGTGAGGCGCAGCACTTCGGTCGTGGTCGTCATGATCGCCGGAACGACGGGCCGGGACGCTTTGTTCCCACTCCCCCATGCCGTGCGGGGCGGCTATCTCGATGGCGTAGCGGGACGGTGCGCTGACATGATCACCGCCGGAGTGCGCCCTGCGGGGCGGCGAACGTACGGGGATGGGGAGCAGCGACCGTGGATGTCTTCCGGACGAAGGACGGCCCGGTGCGTGGCCGCCCGGCGGCAGACGGTGACGTGGTGGCGGTGCTCGGAGTGCCGTACGCCGCGCCGCCGTTCGGGGCCGCGCGGTTCCGCGAGCCGCTGCCGGCCGAGCCCCGGCGGGAGGTACGGCAGTGCACCCGCTTCGGGCCCGTCGCGCCGCAGTCGGCGGAGCTGCCGGGGGCACCCGCGTGGTCCCCGGGCGACGAGGACGTGCTGACGCTCAACGTCTGGGCCCTGGCGGACGCGTCCGGGCTGCCCGTGCTGGTCTGGCTCCACGGCGGCGCGTACACCTTCGGTTCCTCGGCGCAGCCCGACTTCGACGGCGCCGTCCTGGCCCGTGACGGCCGCGTGGTCGTGGTGACGGTCAACTACCGGCTCGGGTTCGAGGGGTTCGGCCATGTTCCGTCGGCGCCGGCCAACCGCGGACTGCTCGACCAGGTCGCGGCGCTGCGCTGGGTGCGCGACAACATCGGGGCGTTCGGGGGCGACCCCGGGAGCGTCACGGTGGCCGGGCAGTCCGCGGGGGCGACGTCCGTCGCGTGCCTGATGGTGATGGACCGGGCGAAGGGCCTGTTCCGCCGCGTGATCGCGCACAGCGCGGTGGGCCCGTGCTTCTCGGCCGCGCTCGCCCGGGACATCACGGCGCGGGTCGCCGCGGCGGCGGGCGTGTCCGCGACGGCCGCCGCGCTGGCCGCGGCGTCGCCCGAGGCGCTGGTCGCCGCCTCCGACGAGGTCGTGGACGCCTTCCGCCGCGACCCGGAGTCCGGGTATCTGCACTACGACCCGGTGATCTACGGGCCGGTCGTCGACGGCGACGTCCTGCCCGGGGAACCACTGGCCGCGGTGGCGGCGGGCGCCGCGGCGGACGTGGACCTGCTGGTGTGCCACACCACGCAGGAGTTCTGGCTGATGGACGCCGTCGGCAGCAGCGCCGAGATCACCACGCCGGCCGCGCTCGAGCGGTTCGCCGCCGACTTCGGGCTGCCCGAGGGCCTGCTCGCCGGCTACCGCGAACTCATGCCGGACGCTCCCGTCTCCGACATCCACCTCGCGGTCTTCGGCGACCTGCAGTTCGCCGAGTACAGCAGCCGGCTCGCCGAGGCGCAGGCCCGGGCGGGCGGACTCGCGTACCTGTCCCGCTTCGACCGGCGGCGCACCGGGCCCGGCGGCGAGGTGCGGGCCTGGCACTGCGCCGATGTGCCCTTCGCGTTCGGCAACCACACCCTGCCCGCCGTCGAGTTCCTCATCGGCGGCCCGCCCTCCCCCGCCGACCACCAACTGGCCCGGAGTATGGTCGCGGCGTGGGCCGCCTTCGCGGCGACGGGCGCCCCGGGCTGGCAGCCCCTGGCCAGGACCGGCACCGGCCGGGTCCACGTCTGGGCCCCGGCCGACACCGGGCAGCGACCGCCGCTGCCGGACACCCGGGCGCTGTGGCGGGACATGGACTACCGGCCGCTGGGCCTCTGACCGGGGGCGGCGCAGGCTCGTGCGGGGGCCCGACGAGCAGTCAGTTCGTTGCTGACGGTGCCGGGCCACCGCGGCGGCCCGGCACCCGCCCTCAGACCGCCGGCATGATCTGCTCGCTGATCAGGCGCAGTTGCTCGTTCACGTCCGCCACCCCGTCCAGCTCCCTGCCGGTGAACGTCCGCACCATGTCCCGGTCCGTGACGGCACAGATCACATGGTTCACACCACTGGGCGCGATCTGGGTACGGATCCTTTCCGCGCACTCGGCCGGAGTCCCCGCGATCGACAGCCGCTCGGCGACCTCCGGCGAGGTCAGCTCGATGCCCCCGCGGGACCGGCACGCGAACCGGGCTTGGGACACCCGGTTCGCCTTGTCTGTGTGCCCGCACTCGGCGCAGGTACGGGAGGTGTACGCCGGGTCGACATACACCACCGGCACCCCGGCCTTGCGGGCCTTGTACGCGATGAAGCTCCCCAGCTGGGCGAAGGCCCCTGATGGCCGCTCTGCTGGAACGCGACCACCACCTGACCCGGGCCGGGCAGGCGATCCTGGCCGACAAGGGCTTCGCCGACCGGGAGTTCGAAGCCTTCGTCACCGACCGGCTCGGCGCTCACCTGGTGCGGCCGGACCGCGAGGACGAACCGGCTCCGCTTCGGCAAGATCGCTCGTGTCCGCCAGTGGATCGAGGCCGTCATCGACACCCTCAAGGGCCAGCTCAGCCTGGAACAGCACGGCGGCAGAACCCCGGCCGGAGTCTTCGCCCGCACCGCCCAACGCCTGCTCGCCCCGGCCACCGCGATCTGGCACAACTGGCACACCGGAGCAACGGTCAAACGCTCGCTGATCGCGTACGACCACTGAAGACATCGGACTCATTCATCTAGTCGCCCGTCGTGCCGTCGAGCATCTCGCGCAGGATGTCCAGGTGGCCGTTGTGGCGGGCTGTCTCCTCGGTGAGGTGGAGGATGATCCAGCGCAGATCGACGTGAAGGCCGTCGCGGACGGCTCGCTGGGCCTGCTTGTCCAGGCTGTTCCCGGCTACCAGTTCGCGGTAGCGGGCGCTCTGTTCGGCGTACTCGTCGAGCAACTGCGTGAGCGGGAAGTCGACGGCGATACGCATCTCGCGATCGGGGTCCTCCTCGGTCCAGGGGCCACTGTCCTCCTCGCCGAGGAAGACCACTTGGAACCAGTAGTACTCGACCCAGCGCAGGTGGTTGATCAACCCGCTCATGGTCATCAGCGGCGAGCCCGGCAGAAGCGCCTTGCGGGCGTTCTCCTCGGAGACGCCGTCGCACTTGGCGCGGGCGGTGTCGCGTGCGTAGTCGAGAAACGTGGTGAGCTGGGTGCGCTCGTCCCACGCGGGGGGCGTGTCGTCGATTCTGTTCATCGCGCGCAGCGTCTCCGATCACCACCCCGATGTCGAGGCATTTATCGAGCGGCCCCGTCCCCGGGTCCGCCGGGCACGCCCTGACCGGCGGCGCCCTTCACCCCGCGAGCGCGGCGACTTCCCGCATGGCCTCCAGGATCTCCCCGCGTGAGGCCGGCCGGGACGCGAGGCCGCGGGGGCTGGGATGCCAGGTCGGCAGGGTGCGGACCGCCGGCCCGTAACGGGCGGCGTAGGCGTCCCAGCCCGCCTGGGCGCTCCGGCCCATCGGAACGACGACTTCCAGCTCGGGCAGCATCGAGACCACCTCATGGAGAAACGGCGCGGCCCGCTGTATCTCCGTACGCCCCGCCGCGGCGATCCGATCAGCGGTGCCCAGGTACCACGGCACGATGTTCCAGTACACGGAGTGCCGATACGGCAGCCCGGCCTCGTTGCGCAGGGTCCAACAGTTGTTCGCCGTCGGGTCGTTGTTGTCGATGGAGATGATGCCGCTCCCGGTGCGCCTCAGCCCCGCTTCGCCGCCCACGGCCATCCGGCCGGGCGCCTCCAGCAGGAACAGGCTCCGCGCCTCGGTGCCGCCGGAGGCGGGATCGAACCACGGCACGGACTCCGCACGGCCCAGGCGCTCGCGCAGACCGGCGACCCAGTCGTTGAGCGGCCGCACCGCCGGGGCCGTACGCACGGCGCCGATCCGGTGCGCGAGGAACGCGGGGTCGCGCAGCGCACGGGGTGCTGTGGTGGGCGGGAATCCGTTGTGTGACATGAGGCGGAGTATGCCGGTCTCACGGGCAACGGCAGGCGGCCTGCGCTGTATTCGGCCCGCCTCTCAGGCGCGTCGGACGACACGGGCCGCACCGGGGTGCCAGGGATCGATACCCTCATGGACGCCTTCTCCACAGGCGACTGACCATCTCAAGTCCGACGGCCGGGCGGCCGGCCCCGGGTACGGGCCCGGCCCGCGGCGATTCCGGGGAGTTGACGCACTTGCGCATCGGCGTATACGTCGCGCATCCGCGACACGGCAGTTTCAACCACGCGCTCTACGACACCGTCGTCGACGAACTGCGGCAGCACGGCTGCGAGGTGCTCGCGCACGATCTGTGTGCCGAGGGCTTCCCGCCCGGGCTGACCGCCGGTGAGACGGAGACGGTCCAGGCGGCGGCGGAGGCCGTCGATCCCCAAGTGGCCCTCCACCGCGCCGAGGTGACGACGCTCGACGCCCTCGTCTTCGTCCATCCCAACTGGTGGGGCATGCCGCCGGCCGTCCTCGCCGGGTGGCTGCAGCGGGTGTTCGTGCCCGGTGTGGCGTACAAGCTCGGCACCGCGGACGGTGAGCCCGTCGGGCTGCTCCGGGCCGGGCGGGCGCTCGTGCTGAACACCTCGGACACGCCTGCCGAACGTGAGCGCGGCGAGTTCGGCGACCCGCTGCAGCGCGTCTGGGCGGCGTGCGTACTGCCGTACGTCGGGGTCGCGGACGTCCGCCGGGTCGTGTTCCGCACGGTCGGCGACTCTACGGACGGGCAGCGCGCCGACTGGCTCCGCGAGGCCCGCGAGCAGGCCGCGGCCCTGCTGGACGGCTGACCGGGCCGACCCGGACCGTTGGCCGTGGCCTACGATCGGCTGCCATGGCCACAGTGATCGTGACCGTCGCGCTGGCGTTCGCCGGCTATCTGGCGACCTATCTCAACGGACTGCGGCTGGCGCAACGGCAGGCACGGCTGGCGCGGGTCAACCTCCAACTGAGCGAGTTCTACGGGCCGTTGTTCGCCCTGATGGAAGCCAACAGCCGGGTCTACGACACCTTCGCCGCCACGTACGCACGCCCGGACGGCCGTGATCCGTTCCATCACGACACGCCGCCCACCGACGAGGAGCTGGCCCGGTGGCGGACCTGGGCCACGACGGTGTTCATCCCCAACATCCGGGCGATGCGGGACGTGGTGGTCACCAAGGCCGACCTGCTCATCGAGGAGGAAATGCCGCCGGTCCTCCTCGAACTGTGCGCCCATGTCTCCGGTTACGAGATAACGGCGGCCCGCTGGGCGGAGGGCGACCACGGGGAGCACCTGTCGGTGATCCGCTTTCCCGGCCGGGAGCTGCGGGAGTACACCCGGGACCGCTTCACCCGGCTGAAGAGCGAGCAGGCCAGGCTTCTCGGCCGCCGCAGCCGCCGACGCTGAACCCCGCTCCGCCCCGGACGTCAGTCGCGCCGCCGGGACAGGGCGCGCCGCGCCGACTTGCGCGCATGGGCGGCGGCGTCCGCGACCGTGCGGTCCGGGTGGTGGGCGTGCAGGGTGTCGAGGATGCGGTACGAGGTGCCGGGGTCGGCCTCCGCGAGGGCGTCGGTGAGGGCGACGGCGCCGCCCGGCCACGCGGCGGCCGCCGTGTCGAAGGCGGGCAGCAGGGTCGTGGGCGCGATGTCGGTCGGCCGGGGGATGCCGGTGTCGCCCGCGTCGTCGCGGCGCTGCACATGGGTGAGCATGTCGTCGATCCAGCGCCCGTCCAGTTCTTCCACGAGCACCGTGGCCCGGGCGGTGAGCGGAACGGCGTCCTCGGGGACGGACTCCCCCCGGGCAAGGAGCAGCCTGCGGGCGGCGGCGCCGGTCACCGGGTCGGTGAGCGCCGCGCGGAGCGCCGTAGTGGGGACGGCCGCGAGGTCGAGGCGGGCGAACGACTCGGACGTACGGGCGGCGTTGACGTCGTCGGCCTTGGCCGCGGAGACCGCGTCGAGCAGTTCGGCCCAGGCCGCGTCCGTGGAGCCGCGGCTCGCCGCCCAGGCGGCGAGCGCGGCGGCGGCGAGCCGGGTGGGCCAGTGGCGGGTCGCGGCGACGGTCTGAGCCGCGTCCCAACCGGTGACGGTGGCCCGGTCGGGCGCGGCCACATGGCCGGCGGTGATCACATGGCGCATGACGGCGGCGCCGAGCGGGGTGAGCCCGTACGTGTCGCCGGTTCGGAACACGCAGCCGGTGGCGGCGAGTTGGTCGACCAGTGCCGCCAGACCGCGGGCGGGGGCGTCGATCTCGGCACGGTCGGCATCCGTACGGCCGGGCATCCCGAGCAGGACGGACAGCTCCTGCGGCGACGGGGTCTCGTAGGCGTCCGGGGCGCTGCCGGGGACGGGGGCGGGCGCGTCCTCCAGTTCGGGCGGTACGCCGTCGGCCTTCGCGTCGCAGACCTTGCGGGCGACGGAGTCGGGGGTGCCGCCGCGTTCGTAGAGCGAGTAGAGGATGTGCGCGGCGTCGAACGAGTACGCGTCCTGGGGGCCGGTGACCAGGGGCAGCCGTTCGGCCTGCGCCGCCAGGATGTCGGCGGCCAGTTCGAGGAGTTCCTGCGGGGTGCCGTCGGTCCACACGGCGGTGGCGGGGCCGGGCAGGCCGCAGCGTTCCGCGACTTCGGCCAGCTCGTCGTCGAAGGTACCGGCGGCGAGCGCCGCGGGCAGCGGGGCGGCGTGCAGCAGGTCCCGGATCTCGTCGGGCTCCGGTACGGCGGGCGGGGGCGGCAGCGGTACGGAGGAGTCGCCGTAGTAGTCGAGGTGCTCGTCCAGCATCCGGTCGGCGAGCGCGACGTGCGGCATCGCCTCCGGCCCGGGGGCGAGCGCGGCGTGCCGCGTGGCGAACGCCTCCGTGAGACCGGCCGCGGTCCACCGGTCGAGCAACTCGTCGGCGACGGCGTCCAGTTCCCGCGCGAGCGCGTCGTCGGGGCGGTCGGCGTCCAGCGGCGGCGTGGGCAGCAGCGGGCCGGCCGGGGACTCCTCCGCGGTGTCGCGGGCGAAGGCGGCGAGCAGCGCTTCGTCGAGGCCGGTGCGTACGGTGAACGTCCGCTCGGCCACGTCGGAGCGGTGCAGCGGCTCGGGCAGGGCGGGCCGGTCGGCGTGCGGCGTGCTCTCGTGGGCGTCGAGCCAGGCGCGTACGGCGGCGGCGTCGTCCGCGTCGACGCCGTCGGCGATCAGCAGCGACGCGTACCAGCGGTGCCAGGTCAGGTTCGCCGGGTCGGCCACGGCGCGGCGGAAGCCGGGGACGGCGTCCTCGACGGCGGCGAGCAGCCGCGCGTGCCGCTTGGCGTTGAGGCGGCCCGCGGCCCGGACGCGGTCGGCGAGTGCGGTGAGCACGTCCGGTACGGCGTCCAGCTCGTCCTCCCCGGCGCACAGCAGCTGCGGGAGGTCCTCGTGCAGGACCTGGCGCAGCAGCTGTGGCGTCGGTTCAGGAACCCCGGCCCTGCGGTCGGCGCCGCGCAGCGCGAGCATCGTCAGCACGGCGTCGGTGAGGCGCGCGGGCAGGGCGGCGTCTCTCTCCTGGGTCGCCCAGGTGAGGAATGCGTCGCGGCCGGTGTTCAGGGCGTTGGTACGAGTCACCTGTGGAGCGTATGAGGGCGGGCGGCGCCGGTGATCCTTCCGGGCCCCGGGTTAGCCCGATCGGGGGAGCGATGAGCCCGAGAACGGCCGTCGGTGACGTCACGGTCCGCTTCACCGCCGCGGGCGGCGTCCGCCCACCCTGTACGCGGTGGCCCGGTGCGCCTCCGCCCCGGGCGCTCGCGGCGGCCCCGTCCGGCGATGGGTTCCGCCGACGGCGATGAGTTTCGGCGCGGCGGCCGGTCACCCCTGCATGGACACTTCCGACAGCACACCCCTGCCCGACCTCACCCCCGCCGCCCGCGCCGTGACCGGGCTGCTCGCCGCCGTCCGCGACGAGCAGCTGGGCGACCCGACACCCTGCCCGAAGTACGCCGTGCGGGAGCTGCTGGCCCACCTCGACGGGCTGTCACTCGCCTTCCGTGACGCGGCCCGCAAGGATTTCGGGCCGACGACCGACACCAGTCCCGACTCGGCGCTCCCGGTCCTGGACGACGCCTGGCGCACCACGCTCCCGGTACACCTGGCCGAGGTCGCCGAGGCGTGGCGCCGGCCGGAGGCGTGGGAGGGCATGACCCGCGCCGGCGGCGTGGACCTGCCCGCTGCGGCCGCGGGCCGCGTCGCGCTCAACGAGCTGGTGATCCACGGCTGGGACCTGGCGCGGTCGACGGGTCAGGAGTACGACCCCGGTGAGGCGAGCGCGGCGGTCTCGTACGAGATCGTGCGCCCGTCCGACGACGACTCCCTGCGCGACGGGATCTTCGGCCCCCCGGTGCCCGTCCCGGACGACGCGCCGCTGCTGGACCGTGTGATCGGCCTCAGCGGCCGCCGCCCGGACTGGCGGCCCGGCGACTGACGAAGCGCGGCTCCTCCGGGCGCGGCACGGTGACGGACGACGTACCGCGCCCGGAAATACGAGTGAGTCCGGGCCGGTGTCGATGCGATGCTCCGGACCATGACGCACCGCGTGAAGCCCAGTCTCTACATCTCCGTCGACATCGAGGCCGACGGGCCGGTCCCCGGCCCGTACTCGATGCTCAGTTTCGGCGCGGCGGTGGCCGGCCGCCAGGACGGTGCCGGGTATGAGCCGTGCGACCCGGAGAAGCACACGTTCTACCGTGAACTGCGGCCGGTCTCCGACGACTTCGACCCTAAGGCGCTCGCCGTGAGCGGTCTCGACCGCGAGCGCCTGACGGCCGGGGGGTGCGATCCGGCCCTCGCCATGGCGGAGTTCGCCGTGTGGGTGGAGGGGCTGCGGGAGGCGCACGGGGGTGCGCAGCCGGTGATGTGCGGCTATCCGGCGCCGTACGACTGGATGTTCCTGTACTGGTACCAGATGCGGTTCACCGGCTCGAGCCCGTTCGGGCACTCGGGCTGCCTGGACATGAAGACGCTGTACGCGACGAAGGCCCGGCTGCCGCTGCGTGCGGTGTCGAAGGGGACGATGCCGCGGGAGCTGCTGTCGGCGCGGCGGCACACGCACCATGCGCTGGAAGACGCGATCGAGCAGGCGGAGCTGTTCAGCAATCTGATGGCGTGGCCCGGTCGGTGACCGGACCACCCCGAGTGCTACGCGAGTAGAAAGTTCCGGGCGGCGCCTCTGAAAGTTGCCGCGAGGTCCGCGCGTTTCCGCAGCTCCGCCGAACCGCCACAGGTCTGGTCCTTAGGGACTTCCTGCCGCCTCTTTACGCCCGGTCGTCCACACTGGCCTACTCATGTGACGTGTCCATGACTTCACGTCCCCCGGTGAAGTCGTGCGGCTCACGCCCGCCCGCCGATCCCCCACCTGCAGGAGGCAGTCATGCCTGTGTCACGAGCCGGATCAGCACGTCGCGGAAGATCGAAGGCCGCCACCCTCATCGGCACCCTGGTCTCGGCCGGTGCCCTGCTCCTCACGACCACCGGACCCGCCGCCGCGGCGCCGCCGCCCGTGGACAAGCCGGTCAAGCCCGGCCAGGCGTGGATGGGTTCGGGAACCCGCCTCGAGCAGCCCCACGCCTCGAAGGACGGCGGTCTCCTCTCGCCCCTGGACACCAGCGGCGTCCAGGGGATCGACGTCTCGCACTGGCAGGGCTCGATCAACTGGAACTCGGTGAAGAGCGCCGGGATCGACTTCGCCTACATCAAGGCCACCGAGGGCACCAGCTTCAAGGACTCCCGCTTCGGCGCGAACTACACCAACGCGTACTACGCCGACGTGATCCGCGGGGCGTACCACTTCGCCCGCCCCAACTACTCGAACGGTGCGACCCAGGCCAACTTCTTCGCCTCCAACGGCGGCGCCTGGTCCCGCGACAACAAGACGCTGCCCGGCGTCCTCGACATCGAGCACAACCCGTCCGGCGCGATGTGCTACGGCCTGTCGACGACCCAGATGCGCACCTGGATCAACGACTTCTACAACACGTACAAGGCCCGCACCAGCCGCGACGTCGTCATATACACGACCGCCAGCTGGTGGAACACCTGCACCGACCGGTGGACCGGGATGCACTACAAGGCGCCCCTGTGGGTCGCCCACTGGGGCGTCAGCAGCCCCACCATCCCCAGCGGCTTCCCCACCTGGACCTTCTGGCAGTACACCGCGACCGGCCGGGTCAGCGGCGTCGCGGGAGACGTGGACCGCAACAAGTTCAACGGCTCCATGACCCGGCTGCTGGCACTCGCCAACAACACCTGACCGGTCCTTCCCCCGCCCGCAGCACAACGACGCCGGGTGGAGCCGTCCTGGGACGGCTCCACCCGGCGTCGGCACATCGGCGCCAACCGATGCGCGCGGGCTCAGTGCACGGCGGCAGCCGGCTCGGCGACCGCGGACCCGTTCCCGGTCCCCTCCGCCGGCTTCTCCTCGTGCGCACTGCCCTTCCCGCCGAAGTGGTTGAAGGCGAGGTTCAGCAGGATCGCCACGATGCAGCCGGTGGAGATGCCCGAGTCGAGGACGACGAGCAGGTCCTCGGGGAAGGCGTGGTAGAACTGCGGCGCCGCGATCGGGATCAGACCGATACCGACGGCCGCGGCCACGATCAGCGCGTTCTCCCCCTTCTCCAGCGCGGCCGTGGCCAGCGTCTGGATGCCGCTCGCGGCGACCGAGCCGAACAGCACGATGCCCGCGCCGCCGAGGACCGGCAGCGGTACGAGCGCGATCACGGACGCCGCGACCGGGAACAGACCGAGCAGGATCAGGATGCCGCCGCCCGCGGCGACGACGAACCGGCTGCGCACCTTCGTCATCGCCACCAGGCCGATGTTCTGGGCGAAGGCGCTGCACATGAAGCCGTTGAACAGCGGGCTGATGGCACTGCCGAGGGTGTCGGCGCGCAGGCCGCCCTCGATGACCCGCTCGTCCGCCGGGCGGTCGACGATCCGGCCGAGCGCCAGCATGTCGGCGGTGGACTCGGTCATGCAGACCAGCATCACGATGCACATCGAGATGATCGCGGCGAGCTCGAACTGCGGCGCGCCGAAGTGGAACGGCGTGGGGAAGCCGACGATCCCGGCGTCCGACATCGCGTCCATGCTGGTCATGCCCAGCGGAATGGCGATGATCGTGCCGATGACGAGGCCGAGCAGGATGGCGATCTGCTGGAGGAAGCCGCGCAGCACTTTGCGCAGCACGAGCACGATCACGAGCGTCAGGGCCGCCATGCCGATGTTCTGCATGGATCCGTAGTCGTCCGCGGTGGAGTTGCCGCCCTGGGACCAGTTGAAGGCGACCGGCAGCAGCGACACACCGATGAGGGTGATGACCGTGCCGGTGACGACGGGCGGGAAGAAGCGGACCAGTCTGGAGAAGTACGGGGTGAGGATGAACCCCAGCACACTGGCGACGATGATGGCGCCGAAGATGACGGCGATGCCGTCGTAGCCGCGGTCCCTGCCGATGGCGACCATCGGGGTCACGCCGGCGAAGGAGACGCCGTTGACGAACGGCAGCCGGGCGCCGACGCGCCAGAAGCCGATCGTCTGGAGCAGGGTGGCTATACCGGCGGTGAACAGGCTGGCGCCCATCAGGAACGCGGTGTCCTTGGCGTCGAGGCCGACGGCGGGCCCCACGATCATCGGCGGGGCCACCACACCCGCGTACATGGCGGCCACATGCTGGAGGCCGCTGGTGAACATCTTGAAGGGCGGAAGGGTCTCGTCGACCGGGTGCTTGCGGTCGATTTCTTCAGGTGCATCGGCGGTCGGTGATTGCGCGGCCACGGCGGTGCCTCCGGTCGGGTTACACGTCATCGGTGACATGTGCTGTCAAGGAGGTGGTGCGGGTGGTGCAGATGCACGTACCGGATCGCCCGAACCGGTGGTGCGGGTGGTGCCGTGTGCCGGGGTGGGCACGTGTCACCACCACCGGGAGGTGCGTACGTGCTTCCGCACGCACCTCCCGGCGACGGCTGCCGTGGACCCCGCTCGGGTTCACGGCCGCCGGCCGAGGGCCGTCCCCCTCGACCGGACTACCTTGGGTCAGCCCTGGGCGGCGATCCGCGCCAGGCGCTGCGCCTCGTCCCGCGTGGAGCGGGCGATGGCGTCCTCGTCCACCGTGGTGAGGTGGCCCGCCTCGACGACGGGGGTGCCGTCGACGAGGGAGAGTGAGACCGGGGCCGCCGCGCCGAAGACGAGGGCGACCACCGGGTCGGCGATGGAGGAGTGGGCGAGCGTGTCCAGCTTCCACAGCACCAGGTCGGCGAGCTTGCCCGGCTCGAGGGATCCGATCTGGTCGGCGCGGCCGAGGACCTGCGCCCCGCCGTAGGTGCCGAGCCGTAGCGCCTGACGGGCGTTCAGCGCCGCCTCGCGGTGGGCGCCGAGCCGGTTGATCAGCAGGGCGTTGCGCAGCTCGGTGTGCAGCTCGCCGGACTCGTTGGAGGCGGTGCCGTCGACGCCGAGGCCCACCGGCACGCCGGACTTCAGCATGTCGGGTACGCGGGCGATCCCGGCGGCCAGCCGCGCGTTGGAGGAGGGGCAGTGCGCCACGCCGGTGCCGGTACGGGCGAAGGCCGCGATGTCGGAGTCGTTCATGTGGACGCAGTGCGCCATCCACACGTCGGAACCGAGCCAGCCCGTCGACTCGAAGTAGTCGGTCGGGCCCATCCCGAAGAGCTCCTTGCAGAACTGCTCCTCCTCGACGGTCTCCGAGCCGTGGGTGTGCAGCCGTACACCCTTGCGCCGGGCCAGTTCCGCGCCCTGGCGCATCAGTTCGGTGCTGACGGAGAACGGGGAGCAGGGCGCGACCGCGATCTGGGTCATGGCGTCGAAGGAGGCGTCGTGGTGCTCGTCGATCGTCGCCTCGGTGCCGGCCAGCGCGCCTTCGAGGGACTCGACGGCGAAGTCCGGCGGCAGTCCGCCGTCCGACGTGCCGCGGTCCATGGAGCCGCGGGCGAGGGTGAACCGGACGCCCGTCTCGCGGGCGGCGCCGATGATCGCGCCGGACAGGTCGCCGGAGCCGCGCGGGAAGACGTAGTGGTGGTCCATGGCGGTGGTGACACCGCCGCGGGCCATCATCGCGAGCGAGCCCTGCGCTGCGGCACGGACCATCGGTTCGTCGATGCGCGCCCAGGTCGGGTAGAGCGCCACCAGCCAGTTGAAGAGGTTGTGGTCGGTCGCGAGCCCGCGGGTGATCCACTGGTAGAAGTGGTGGTGGGTGTTGACCAGGCCGGGGGTGACGAGGTGGCCGGTGCCGTCGACGCGGCGTACGACGCCCTCCAGGCCGTCCGGCGCCCTGCCCGCGCCGACGGACTCGATCCTGTTGCCGGCGACGACGACGTGCCCGGAGGCGTATTCGGTGTCGTCGGCGTCGACGGTGGCGATCGCACAGTTCTCGATGACGATGCGCTCGGGAGCGCCGTCGTGAGCTGCCGGAGGTGCCATGGTGCTTCCTTCTTCTGTGAGCGGCGATGTGGGCACGGCAGGACCCTAGGAGGATTTGAGTGCCGCGGCCGGGCGGCTGCGGGTGCCGAGGGGGTGGAAGAACAGGTCGGGCGGCACCGCTGAGGGCGCTGTGGCGCTGATTCCGGGGCCCGGCGAAGTCCGTGCCCGGGCGGGAGGACTCGCGTCGGGGCCGGGCGCGGCGGGCGCGGTGTCCGCGCCGCCGGGTGCGAGCCGTCGTGCCATGCGAGTCCTCCTGTTCCGGCCGGCCCCCCACCCTGCTGCGGGCGGGCGGGGGCGGCCGGTCCCGCGTCAGAGGTTGGTCATGTCGACCGGGATCCTCGGCTCGACGCCGTCCCGCAGCACGGTGGCCTCGATCAGGCCGTACGGGCGGTCGGCGGCGAAGTAGACCTCGTTGTCGTTCTTGAGTCCGAACGGCTCCAGGTCCACCAGGAAGTGGTGCTTGTTCGGCAGCGAGAAACGGATCTCGTCGATCTCGCTCCGGCTGTTGATGATGCGCGAACCCATCTGGTAGAGGGTCTGCTGCAGCGACAGGGAGTACGTCTCCGCGAAGGCCTGGAGCATGTGCTTCCTGGCCTGGTCGTAGGACTTCTCCCAGTTCGGCATCCGGTCCTCGTCCGAGGTCCAGTTGTAGCGCCACTGGGCGGCGACCTGGGTGGCCAGGATGCGGTCGTACGCCTCTTTGAGGGTCGTGTACCGGTCCTTGACGTAGCCCCAGAACTCGGAGTTGGTCGAGTTCATCACGGTCAGGTCCTTCAGACCGGAGACGACCTCCCACTGCTCACCGTCGTAGGTGATCTGGGTGGTGCGGGTCTCCTGGCCCTTGCGGACGAAGGAGTGCTTGACCTCGTCGGCTCCGATGAACTTCGAGTTGCCGTCGGAGGTCGCGATGCGCTCCCAGGCGTACTCCTCGATGCGGATGCGCGCCCGGTGGATCGGCTCCTGGCTCGTCACGAAGTGGCGGGCGAGGTGGATGCCGAACTGCTCGGCGGACTCGATGCCGTACTCCTTGGCGAACGCGTACACCGTGTTCTTGGTGGTGTCGGTCGGCAGGACGTTGGCGTTGGAGCCGGAGTAGTGCACGTCGTCCATGTCGCCGGAGAGGGCGACGGAGACGTTCAGGTCCTTGATGTGGTGGGTGTCGCCGTCCCGCGTGATCTTGACGACTCGGTTCTCTGCTTTGCCGTACTGGTTCTGGCCGAGAATCGTGGGCATGTCTGCTAGCTCCCTCGGTAAACGGAGTAGCCGAACGGGTTGAGCAGCAGCGGTACGTGGTAGTGCTCGCCCGGCACGACGGCGAAGGTGATCGCCACCTCCGGGAAGAACACACCGGATGCACCGCTGTCCCGATTCGCGGGGGCGTCCTGCTGCGCATCGGCTTGCTTCACTGTGGTGATTGAACGCGTGAAGTACGCCTCGGTCTCGAAGTCGAGACGTACGTGTGTCGTGCCTTCCGGCAGTGCCGGGAGGTCCTTGCACCGCCCGTCCGCGTCGGTGGCGGAGCCGCCGAGCGGCGCCCACGGCGCCTCGTGGCCGCTGCGGGCCGACAGCGAGACGGCGACGCCCTCCGCGGGGCGGCCGGCGCTGGTGTCCAGGATGTGCGTGGACACCGAGGCGGTGGTTGCCGTGCTCATGCGGTCATCTCCTGCTCTACGAGACGGGTCAGACGGATGCGGTTGATCTTGCCCAGTTCGGTGCGGACGATCTCCCGCTCCCGGTCGGGCGAGTTGTCGATCCGCTCGCGGAGGGCGTCCCGCATCTGCTCCCCGGTGCGGCCGGTGGCGCAGATCAGGAAGACATGGCCGAACTTGTCCTGGTAGGCAAGGTTCAGCTCGAGCATTTCGGCCTTCAGCGCTTCGGAGGCGCCGGCCATCCCGCTCTGTTCGCGGGAGGAGGTCGGGTCTCCGGGCTTCGGCCGGCCGATCGGCGGGTGACCGGCCATCGCCTCGGCCAGATCCTCCGCGGTCAGCTCCGCCGTGGCGGCGTCGCTGGCCCGGAAGAGGGCCTCGGTGTCGGCGTACGGTCGCTGGGCGAGCAGTTTGCTCCCCCATGCCGAACTGGCACAAACCTCGTGCAGGGCGGCCAGGGCCGCACTGTCCTCGGAGGCGTTGAACCGGGCGAGACCCGGGTTCGGAAGTGAAGTCACGGGAGCCTCCGTGGCTTGTTCATCGCGGTGCGTCGGACGGGCTGCGGATAGCTAACGCCCTCCGGCAACGCGACGTCAACACTTTGTTGAAAACTTGGGGTTACAAATACTGACGGCGGGGAGACGAGGCCGCGCCGGCCGCGCCGCGGGCCCGGTCGAGCCGTCGCCACCGTTGCAGCAGCACACCGGGCCGCGCCGCACGGCAGCGCTCAGCTTCGGAAACGTCCGTATTCGACGGGAGCGTCGCCTACGGTTCCCCGTACCCCCGACAACGATGTCGGATTTGCAGGAGCATCAGATGAAAAGTGTTCGCCGCTGCACCGCCTGTACGGCGGCAAGCGCCCTCCTCGGCCTGGGCGTCGTCGCCCTCGCCGCCCCCGCGCAGGCCGCGGCCCCGCCGCCACCGCGCAAGCCGCCTCCGCCGCGGTGGACGACCCGCTCGGCGGCCTCGACACCGCCCTCGACAACCTGCTGGCAAGCCTCCTCGGCAAGGTCGACGGCACCCTCGGCTCGGTCCACGCCATGCTCGACGACATCGCCGGCGGCCTTCCCGCCGCGGGCGAGCTGCCCAACGACGAACCTGCCGGCGACGGGTGAGCTGCCGGCGACCGGGGAGCTGCCCGCCGTGCAGTCTCCGGCGGCCGGTGTGCTTCCCGGCCTCGGCGGCCTGCCCGGCCTGGCCGACATCCCGGCCGCGGGGGACCTGTCCGCGACGAGCGGTCTGCCCGCCGCCGACGCGGCCGCGCCCGGCGCTCCCTGACACGCCGGTCGGGCACACACAAGGCGCCGGCCCCGACAACCGTCGGGGCCGGCTCCTTGTGCTGCCACTGAGCGGGACCGTCCCGGACGTCAGCCCTCCGACGGGCTCTTCTCACGGTTCAGGTAGTTGTAGACGGTGAAGCGGCTGACGCCGAGCGCGCCCGCCACCGTCTCCACGCCGTGCCGCACGGAGAACGCGCCCCGCGACTCCAGCGTCCTGACGATCGACTGCTTGGTCCGGCGGTCGAGCTCCGCCAGCGGCCTGCCGTGCTGCCGCTCCAGTGCCGCCAGGATGTGGTCCAGGGAGTCCGCGAGCTGCGGGAGACGTACGGCGAGGACCTCCTCGCCCTCCCAGCTCAGTATGACGTCGTCCGCCGCGGCCTCACCGGGCTCGAGCAGCACCCCGCCCATGGCGTCGACCAGCGGTTTCACGGCCTGCGCGAGGGCGTGGTCCAGGGCGGTCATCCCTCGCCCTCCACCACGTTGACCTGCAGGGAGACCCGGGTCGCGCCGTTCTCCAACGCCTTGCGCAGCAGCGCGTCCACCGTGCCGAGCACCTGCTCGGCGCCGCCCTCGGCCGTGTTGCCGAACGGACCGACGTCCACCGCGTCCAGCTCCGCCGCCTGCACGACCTCGCGCACCGCCACGGCGTGCGGCGGCGGCTCGTCCAGATCGAACGGCTCGGTCGTGAACTCCACTCTCAGACGCACCATGCCTCCACGTTAGGTCCTGTCCCCCCGGCCCCGGCCCGCGCCCTGTGCCGCCGGCCCGGACGAAAGACGCACGCCACGCCGCGACGGATCCGCGGTGGTGCCGCGTAGAGCAGACGACGGACGCCGCGCCGGTCCCCCGTTCCGTCGGGGCCGGCGGCACAGGGAGGGGACTGCATCATGACAGGACGTACGCGCAGAGGGGTCAGGACGACCGCGGTCGTCACCGCGGCCATGGCGGCGCTCACCGCCTCGCAGGGGCCGGGGGCCACCGTCGCCACGGCAGGGCAGCGGCCCCCGCTGCCGCCGGGGCCCAGCGTCTCCGGCGACAGCCCGTACCGCACCGAACTCCCGCCGCTGCGGACGTCGCCCGGCGTGACCGCCGGGGTGGTCGAGGCGGCGCCCGGCGCGGCGGCGGGGGCGGTGGCCGGGACGATCCCGGCGACCGTGTTCGCCGCGTACCGGGCGGCCGAGACGGCACTCGCGGACGGCGTTCCCGGCTGCGGTCTGCGCCGCGAGCTGCTCGCCGCGATCGGGCAGGTCGAGTCCGGGCAGGCCCGCGGCGGCCGGGTCACCGCCGACGGCACCGCCCGCCCGCCGATACTCGGCCCACGGCTCGACGGCAACGGTTTCGCGCTCATACGGGACAGCGACGGCGGGGCGTACGACGGGGACACCGGCTACGACCGGGCCGTCGGGCCGATGCAGTTCATCCCCGGCACCTGGGCGGCCTGGGGCGCGGACGGCAACGGCGACGGCCGGTCCGACCCGCAGAACGTCTTCGACGCGGCGCTCGCCGCCGGACGCTACCTGTGCGCGGGCGGGCGGAACCTGGCGGAGCCGGGCGACCTGGAGCGGGCAGTCCTCGGCTACAACCACTCCACCGCGTATCTGCGGACCGTACTGGCCTGGTACGCGTACTACCTCGGCGGGCACCGGGTGGTCCCCGACCAGGGCGGTTCGTACGCACGGACGCCCACGGCCGCGCCCGCCGCGACGGCCGCGCCCGAGCCACGGCCCGCGCGTACGGCGAGGCCCCGGCCCGCTCCCCCGGCCTCCCCGGACCCGTCACCGGCCGCCTCTCCGTCCGCGTCGGCCCGGCCGACCGGTGCGCCGGCCGACGAGCCGGGGCCGGCGGAGGCGGGGCTGCCCTCCGTGCCCTCCGTGCCGCTCCCGGACGTGGAATTGCCCGGCTCCGGCGGACTGACCAGCAACGGAACGGACTCGATGGCCGCAGCCCCCTCCACAAGCCCGGATACCGGGCGGTAATGTCGCCACCCGCCGGACAGGGACGTCAGCCGGCGGGTGCGCGAGCGAGGGGGCCCTCATGGCTACGGAGATGCAGCCTGCCCAGCCCGGTGGGCGGCCGGGGCAGGAGTCCCAGGAACGCTGGCAGCGTGCCTGGAGCCACCGGGAGGACCTGCTCAAGGTGGCCCGCCGCCGCTCGATGACCCCCGAGGACGCCGAGGACGCCGTGCACGAGGCGATGCTGCGCGCCGCGGAGCACCCCCACCTCGACGACGACCGGCTCGGCGCGTGGCTGACGACCGTGACGATGCGGCTGTGCGTGGACCGCCACCGCCAGGTCAACCGGGAGGCCCAGGTCCGCACCAGCCCCCGGCTGCATCCCCCGGGGCCGGTCCCCGTGGACGAGGCCGTCTGCGACCGGGCGGAGGCGCGGTGGCTCGCCGTGCGCAGCTCGGAGCTGCCCGCCCGGCAGGCGGAGGCCCTGTGGCTGAAGTCCGAGGACCTGGACGTCGGGCAGGTCGCCTCGAAGATGGGCCTGAGCTACCGCACCGTCGAGTCCCTGCTCGCCCGCGCCCGCCGCACACTGCGCAACTCGCTCGCCGCCACGCTGGGGCTCGCGCTGTGGCTCTGCGGCCGTGGCCGGCCGGGCGGCGGCGGCAACGCGCAGGCCGTCGCGCTCGCGTCGACGGCGGCGACACTGGTGGTGGCCGGCTTCGTCCTGCCGTACGCGCACGACGGCGAGGGGCCGACGACGCGGCCGTCGCCGGCCGTCACGGACGCGGGCGAGTCGCCGCCCGCGCCGGCGCCGGGCCGTGGGCCGTCGTCGGGCGTGGCCGCTCCGTCCGCGGCGCCCGCCGCCCCGGACGAGGGGCCGAGCGCCCACCGGCCGGCCGGCCGGCGCGGTCTGCCGCTGCCGTCGCTGCCGGCGCTGCCGCTGTCCACGCCGGTGGGCGAGGTGACGGAGGACTTGGTGCCCGCGTTGCCGACGCCGTCGCTGCCGGTGCCGTCGGTTCCGTCCGTTCCGTCCGTGGCGGTTCCGACGCCGTCCGGGGTGCTGCCGGATGCGCTGCCGTCGGCTACGGGGGCGCCGGCGCTGCCGTAGCGCGCGGCGGGGGGTTGTCCCCTACCCGCCCCTTCCCGAAACCGGGCTCCGCCCGGACCCGCTACCGCCCTCCGGGCGGCAGGTGGGGGGCCTCCGCCCTGGGCCCCGTGCCGCCAGGTGGGCGGGCCGGGCTCCGCCCGGGCCCGGTACCGCGCTCCGCGCGGTGGCCTCAATCTCCCCCTACGGCCTGGCGGCCGTGGGAGGGACCCCCAGGCCGGGCTGGAAATGCCGCTGCGCGGCAACGAGCCCGAGCCGGGCACATCCGGCTCCGCCGGCTCGGGCAACTTCAGCCTCGCCGGCGTTTGAGGCGCGGGGTTCGGGGCGGAGCCCCGACAAGACCGGTTGCCACCCAAGCCCCGCCGGCTCGCAACCCCAGCCCCGCCGGCGTTTGAGGCGCGGGTCCGGGCGGAGCCCGGTTACGGAGAAGGGGCGGGGTGGGGAACAGCCCGCCGCAGGCGTGACCCATCCCCGAAACCTCCCCGCAAAAAAACTTCGTTCCGTCGCGACGGACCCCCCGCCCCTCCCCGTAGAGCAGATGTCGGACCGCTCCACGGACCACGGACGAAGGGTGTACCGGATGGGTGTCGAGATCTGTGTGGAAGGGCTCACCAAGTCCTTCGGGCACCAGGTCATCTGGCAGGACGTGTCCCTGACCCTGCCCGCGGGCGAGGTGTCCGTCATGCTCGGGCCCTCCGGCACCGGGAAGTCCGTGTTCCTGAAGACGCTCGTGGGGCTGCTGCGGCCCGAGCGCGGGTCGATACGGATCGCGGGGCAG
The DNA here is from genome assembly GCF_053591995.1 of Streptomyces sp. NPDC002835. Lineage (NCBI taxonomy): Bacteria > Bacillati > Actinomycetota > Actinomycetes > Kitasatosporales > Streptomycetaceae > Streptomyces > Streptomyces sp. NPDC002835. The sequence goes on from NZ_JBSFUW010000007.1 coordinate 168,775, forward strand.
GACATCACCAGCCTGCGCGAGCACGAGCTCTACGACGTGCGGAAACTCTTCGGCGTGCTGTTCCAGGACGGCGCGCTGTTCGGGTCGATGAACCTGTACGACAACATCGCGTTTCCGCTGCGCGAGCACACCCGCAAGCCGGAGAGCGAGGTCCGGCGGATCGTGCTCGAGAAGATGGACATGGTGGGGCTCATCGGCGCGGAGGACAAGCTGCCCGGTGAGATATCCGGCGGTATGCGCAAGCGCGCCGGGCTCGCCCGCGCGCTGGTGCTCGACCCGGAGATCATCCTGTTCGATGAGCCGGACTCCGGGCTCGACCCGGTCCGGGTGGCGTATCTGAACCAGCTGATCGTCGATCTCAACGCGCAGATCGACGCCACGTTCCTGATCGTCACACACGACATCGCCTCCGCCCGGCAGGTGCCGGACAACATCGGGCTGCTGTTCCGGCGGGAGCTGGTGATGTTCGGGCCGCGTGAGCAGCTGCTGACCAGCGAGGAGCCGGTGGTGCGGCAGTTCCTGAACGGGCGGATGCAGGGGCCGATCGGGATGGCGGAGGAGAAGGACGCCGCGCAGATCGAGCAGGAGCTGGAGCAGCTCGGGCCGGGCGAGGAGGCGGCTCCGGCCGTGACCGAGCTGACGCCGCGGCTGCTGCCGACCAAGGGCGTCGAACGGCCGCCCCGCTGGGAGGCGATCGCCGACCGTGAGCGGCTGCGGCGGGTACGCGGAAAGGTGGCCGGCGCATGAGCCTGTCACCGACCGGGGCACTGCGGCACTCGGGCAGCCTGTTCGCCATGGCGCTGGACGTGCTGCGCACCATCCCCAAGCGGCCGTTCCAGCTGCGGGAGTTCATCCAGCAGGCGTGGTTCGTGGCGAGTGTGACGATCCTGCCGACGGCGCTGGTGTCGATCCCGTTCGGAGCGGTGATCGCGTTGCAGATCGGCAGTCTCACCCGGCAGTTGGGCGCGCAGTCGTTCTCGGGTGCGGCGTCGGTGCTCGCGGTGCTGCGGGAGGCGTCGCCGATCGTGACGGCGCTGCTGATCGCGGGGGCGGGCGGTACGGCGATCTGCGCGGATCTCGGCGCGCGCAAGATCCGTGAGGAGATCGACGCGATGCAGGTGCTGGGCATCGACCCGATCCACCGGCTCGTCGTGCCGCGGGTGCTGGCCACGATGCTGGTGGCGGTGCTGCTCAACGGCCTGGTCTCGGTCGTCGGCGTGGCGGGCGGCTACTTCTTCAACGTGGTGCTGCAGAACGGCACCCCCGGCGCCTATCTCGCCTCGTTCACCACGCTCGCCCAGCTCTCCGACCTGTGGGCGGCGGAGCTGAAGGCCCTGGTGTTCGGCGGGATCGCCGCGATCGTCGCCTCGTACAAGGGGCTGACCGCGAAGGGCGGTCCGAAGGGGGTCGGCGACGCGGTGAACCAGTCGGTGGTCATCACCTTCATGTTGCTGTTCGTGACGAACTTCGTGATGACCGCCGTGTACTTCCAGATCGTTCCGCAGAGGGGCTGAGCGCATGCCGCTGATGAACCGCCTGCTGCCTCCGCAACTGGAGGAGCTGGGCAGGCAGCTGGTCTTCTACGGCCGTTCGCTGGCCTGGACCGGCCGTACGCTGCGCCGCTACAAGAAGGAGACGCTGCGGCTGCTGGCCGAGGTGAGTTTCGGCCGGGGCGCGCTGGCCGTCGTCGGCGGCACCGTCGGGGTGATCGCGTTCCTGTCGTTCTTCACCGGCACCGAGGTCGGTCTGCAGGGGTACGCGGCGCTCAACCAGCTCGGCACGTCGAACTTCGTGGCGTTCCTGTCGGCGTACTTCAACACCCGTGAGATCGCGCCGCTGGTGGCGGGGCTCGCGCTGTCCGCGACGGTCGGCGCCGGGTTCACCGCGCAGCTCGGGGCGATGCGGATCAGCGAGGAGACCGACGCGCTGGAGGTGATGGGCGTCCCGTCGCTGCCGTTCCTGGTGACGACGCGGATGATCGCCGGGTTCGTCGCCGTGATCCCGCTGTACGTGGTGGGGCTGCTGTCCTCGTACTTCGCGGCGCGCACGATCACCACGGGCTACTACGGACAGTCGGCCGGCACCTACGACCACTACTTCCAGCAGTATCTGCCACCCGTGGACGTCTTCTGGTCCTTCGGCAAGGTGATCGTCTTCGCCGTCGTGATCATCCTGGTGCACTGCTACTACGGCTACTACGCGAGCGGCGGCCCGGCCGGTGTCGGTGTCGCCGTGGGCCGCGCCGTGCGCACCTCGATCGTGGCGATCAACATCCTCGACTTCTTCCTCAGCCTGGCGATCTGGGGCGCCAACACGACCGTACGGATAGCGGGGTAAGGGGCCGATGAGCAGAGAAGGAAGCGCCGCGGCGCGGGCCGGCCGGCTGCGGCTGTACGGGCTGGTGTTCCTCGTCGTCATCGGCCTGCTGCTGTCGCTGTCGGTGGCCGTGTACCAGCAGGTGTTCACCTCGGTGGTGCGCATCACGCTGGAGGCGGACTCGCTGGGCAACCAGCTCGATCCGCGGGCCGACGTCAAGCTGCGCGGGCTGCTGGTCGGCGAGGTGCGCGAGGTGCGGGCCGACGGGGAGAAGGCGACGCTCGACCTCGCGCTGAAGCCGGAGCACGTGTCGCGCATCCCGGCCGATGTACACGCCCGGCTGCTGCCGAAGACGCTGTTCGGCGAGAAGTTCGTCGACCTGGTGGTGCCCGAGGGCTCCTCGGGGCGGCATGTCCGGGCCGGGGACGTCATCTCGCAGGACCGCACCCGGGCCGGTATCGAGGTGCAGCATCTGATGAACGATCTGCTGCCGCTGCTGCGGACCGTACGGCCCGCGGACCTCAACGCGACGCTGACCGCGTTCGCGACCGCGCTGGAGGGCCGCGGCGACCGGATCGGTGACAACCTCGTACGGCTGGAGCGGTATCTGAGCAGGCTGAATCCGCACATGCCGTCGCTCCAGGAGGACATCTCGCGGTTCGCGGACGTGGCTGAGGTGTACGGGGACGCGGCGCCGGACCTGATGCGGATCCTGCGCAACTCGATCACCACCAGCCGCACCGTGGTGGAGAAGCGGGAGCAGATTGCCGCCGCTCTCACCGGGACGGCGAAGGTCGCGGGGACGGCGGAGAAGTTCTTCGACGACAACGGGGAGCGGCTGATCACCCTGGGCCGGGTCTCCCGCCCGACCCTCGACCTCTTCGCCCGTTACTCGCCCGAGTACCCGTGTCTCCTGAAGGGCCTCGAGCGTCAGAGCCGGGAGTCGGAGAAGGCGTTCCGGGGCGGCGAGATGCGCATCACCCTCGAATTCGTCCATCCGCGACCCGCGTACCGACCCGGTGAGGAACCCCGTTATGCCGAGCGCTCCGGCCCCGACTGCCGTGGCATTCCCGGTCCTTCGGTGCCGGCGGGACACACGAAGCTCGACGACGGCACGAAGGACGTCGCGGCCGGCGGCGCGCCGCCGGGCGGCTCGGTCTCCGCAACGGCGGCCGAGCAGCGGGCCGTCGGCTCACTGGTCGCGCCGGTCCTCGGGGTGCCCGCCGACCGGGTGCCCGCGGTGGCGACGCTGCTGTTCGGGCCCATGGCGCGAGGGACGGCGGTGAGCGTGGCATGAGGGCTTCACGAGCCACCCGGGTCACCGGCCCGCTGGTCAAGTTCCTGCTGTTCGCGGCGGTGACGGTCCTCGCGACCACGCTGCTCGCGGCGACGATCGTCAATGTCTCCTTCACCCCGGAGCACACGTACCGCGCGGTGTTCACCGACGTCACCAGCCTGGAGGAGGGCGACGACATCCGCGTCGCCGGCGTACGCGTCGGCGAGGTCGAAGACATCCGGATCAAGGACCGGACGCTGGCCGAGGTGACGTTCTCCGTCACCCGTGACCGGCCGCTGCTGACCAGCACCGGGGCGATCATCCGCTACCGGAGCCTGGTGGGACAGCGGTATGTCGCCCTCACCGAGGGCGCGGGCGACGGGACCCGGCTGAAGCCGGGCGCGACGATCCCGCTGTCCCGGACGCAGCCGGCGCTCGACCTGAACGCGCTGCTGGGCGGTTTCAAGCCGCTGTTCGCGGCGCTCAGCCCGAAGGACGTCAACCAGCTCGCCACCAACATCATCAAGACGCTTCAGGGCGAGGGCGGCACGGTCAACAGCCTGCTGGCGCACACCGCGTCCCTGACGACGACCCTCGCGGACCGAGACGAGCTGATCGGGTCGGTGATCGACAACCTCAACACCACGCTGCAGACCCTCGACAAGCGCGGCGCCCGGTTCTCCGCACTGCTCAAGCAGTTGCAGCGGCTGATCTCCGGACTGTCCGCCGACCGCGAGCCGATCGGCTCCTCGCTGGAGAACATCGGCGCGCTGACCGAGGCGACGTCCGGTCTGCTGGAGGACGCCCGGCCGCCGCTGAAGGACGACATCGCCGAGCTGACCGACCTCACCAAGACGCTGAACGACAACGAGAAGACCGTGGAGGGCGTGCTGAAGCGGCTGCCGAACAAGCTCAACAAGCTGACGGGGACCGCCTCGTACGGTTCCTGGTTCAACTTCTACCTCTGTGACTTCGACGGCCGAATCGTGCTGCCGAAGACCCGAGAGGTGATCACTCCGGAGCTGCACGTGGCACGGGCGAGGTGCGGCGGATGAGGCGGCGTCTGTTCTCCCGCAAGCGGCCGATGACGCCGTTCCGTGAGCGGAACCCGGTGGTGATCGGCGCGGTCGGCATCACGGCGCTCGCGCTGCTGACGACCGCCGCGTTCAACGCCGACAGCCTGCCGGTGATCGGCAACGGCGAGACCTACAGCGCGGCGTTCTCGGAGGCCGGCGGACTCAAGCCGGGCGACGAGGTGCGCATCGCGGGGGTCAAGGTCGGCAAGGTCGACGAGGTCGATCTCGCCGGCGACCATGTGAAGGTCACCTTCAAGATCAAGGGCGAGCCGGAGTTCGGCACGCGGACCGGCGCGGCCATCCGGATCAAGACGATCCTGGGCGCGAAGTACCTGGCCCTGCAGCCGAAGGGGTCGGGGCAGCTGCGGCCCGGGAGCGAGATCCCGCTGGAGCGCACCACCCCGGCGTACGACGTCGTCCAGGCGTTCAGCGATCTGACGACGACCAGCGAGCAGGTCGAGACGGAGCAGTTGGCGAAGGCCCTGGACACCATCTCGACGACCTTCGAGGACTCGCCGGAGGAGGTGCGCGCCTCGATCAAGGGGCTGTCGAAGATCTCGAAGACGGTGGCCTCGCGCGACGACGACCTCCGCGAACTGCTGAAGCACGCCAACTCGGTCACCAAGGTGCTCTCCGAACGTTCCGGCGAGTTCTCCACCCTGGTCAAGGACGGCGACGCACTGTTCAAGGAGATCTCGCGGCGCCGGGCGGCGATCCACGCGCTGCTCAAGAGCTCGGCCGCGCTCGGCATCCAGCTCTCCGGCCTGGTCAGGGACAACGAGAAGGAGATCGGCCCGGCGCTGAAGGGGCTGAACCAGGTGGTGCGGATGCTGGAGCGCAACCAGGCGAGCCTGGACCGCAGCGTCGCACTGCTCGCCCCGTACGTGCGGGTCTTCACCAACACCCTCGGCAACGGCCGCTGGTTCGACAGCTACATCCAGAACATGGTCGCCGCCCCGGTGGTCCCCCGGACAGGAGACTCGCGATGAAGGGCCGCATCCGTTTCAACCCGACCCGCTTCAAGGGGGTCCGCTTCGACCCCAAGGGCCGTGCGGCCCGGCTGACGGCGGCCGCCGTCGCCGTGGCGCTGCTGGTCTGCACCGTGGTCGTGCTGTGGCCGCGCGAGGAACCGGTGCGTGTCACCGCGTACTTCCCGCGCACGGTGGGCATCTATCCCGGCTCCGACGTGCGGGTGCTCGGCGTACGCGTCGGTGAGGTCACCAGGATCATCCCCGAGGGCGGCCGGGTGCGCGTGGAGCTCGAGTACGAGCCCGGGCGCAAGGTCCCCGCCGACGCCCGGGCCGCGATCATCAACTCCTCGGTGGTCAGCGACCGTTACGTGCAGATGCTGCCGGTGTACCGGGGCGGGCCCGTGATGCGCGACGGCGCGGTGATCCCCGAGACCCGCACGGCCGTGCCGGTGGAGCTGGACCGGGTCTTCGACAGCCTGCACACCACGGCGGACGCCCTCGGGCCGCGCGGCGCCAACAAGGACGGTTCGCTCTCGCGGCTGCTGGGGGTGAGCGCCGACAACCTGGACGGCCAGGGCGAGAATCTGCACCGCACTGTGGAGGACCTGTCGCAAGCGGTCACCACGCTGTCGGACGGCCGGGAGGACCTGTTCGGCACCGTACGCAATCTGCAGGTGTTCACCGCGGCGCTCGCCGCCGACGACAAGAGCGTGCGGTCGTTCAACGACAGCCTCGCCGCGGTCGCCGACCAGCTCGCCGGGGAGCGCAAGGACCTCGCGGCGGCCCTCAAGCATCTGGGGGCGGCGCTCGGCGACGTGTCGAGGTTCGTGAAGAACAACAAGAAGGCGCTGACCGACGACGTGAAGGGGCTCAGCAAGGTCACCAAGGTGCTGGTCACCCAACGGGCCGCGCTGGCGGAGCTGCTGGAGGTCGCGCCCACCGGCCTCTCCAACCTCCAGAACGCCTACAACCCCTCCTCCGGCACCCTCGACACGCGCAACAACCCCGACCATCCGCAGGACCCGGCGGCCCTGCTGTGCTCGCTGCTGAAGACCACCGGCGACACGGGAGGCGACAACCCGGACTGCGCGGAGCTGGAGAAGCTGTTCGACTCGCTGCCCGAGGTGGGGCACACCGGCCCGGCGCCGGGCACCGGGCAGGTCGACCGGACGCTCGGCGGAATACTGGAGGCACGCGCATGAGTGCACCCCGCAGGCACCGGGCCGTCGCCCTGGTCACCGCCATGGGCTCCATACTGCTCACAGGCTGCGAGTTCAACGGCCTGTACGACATCGACCTGCCCGGCGGGGCGGCCGCCGACGGCAACGCCTACCACGTGACGGCCGAGTTCGGGGACGTGCTCGACCTGGTCCCGCAGTCGGCGGTGAAGGTCAACAACGTCACGGTGGGCGCGGTCGAGAAGGTGGAGCTGGTCGGCTGGCACGCCCGGGTGCGCCTGCGGATCGCGGACCATGTGAAGCTGCCCGCCAACGCCGTCGCCGGTCTGCGGCAGACCAGCATGCTCGGCGAGAAGTACGTGGCGCTGTCCCCGCCGGTGGGCGTCGAGCCCGAGGGCCGGCTCACCGACGGCGCGCGCATCCCGCTGTCGCGCACCGGGCGCAACCCCGAGATCGAGGAGGTGCTCTCCGCCCTGTCCGCGCTGCTGAACGGCGGCGGTGTGGCGCAGCTCAAGACGATCACCGTGGAGCTGAACAAGGCGCTGGAGGGCCGGGAGAACCGGGTCAAGGACCTGCTCGGCGAGCTCGACACGTTCATCGGCGGGCTCGACAAGCAGCGCAAGGAGATCGTCCGGGCGCTGGCGGGCATCGACCGGCTGGCGAAGCGGCTGGCCGCGGAGAAGAAGACGATCGCGCAGGCCGTGGACACCATGCCCGGCGCGCTGAAGGTCCTGGCCGACCAGCGCCGCAATCTGACGGCGATGCTGACCTCGCTCTCGGACCTCGGGAAGGCGGGCACCAAGGTGATCAACGCGTCCCACGCGGACACGGTGGCCAACCTCAAGAGCCTGCGGCCGATCCTCCAGCAGCTCAACAAGGCGGGCAGCGATCTCCCCAACTCGCTGGAGCTCCTGACGACCTATCCGTTCCCCCGGAACGTGACCGGCGCCATCAAGGGCGACTACGTCAACCTCAAGATCACCGCGGATCTGGACCTGGCGAGCATCTACGGCAACCTCGCCGAGAAGCCGGAGGCCCCGGACGGGCCCGGGCTGCCGGAGGTCCCCCGCGCGCCGGACCTGCCCGGCGTGCCCGGGGTGCCCGGCCTGCCGAACACGCCTCTGCCGACCGAGCCGCCCGGTGTTCCCGGCGCGCCGACGCCGGAGGCTCCCCCGCCTCCCGGCGGCGACGGACCGCTGTGTCCGCCGGTGTGCACCGGCAGCCAGGTCGCCCACGGATACGGGGACGACGACGGACGCCGGCTGCCCGCGGGGATCGATCTCGCACTGGCCGAGCTGATGCTGAAGGGGATGCAGCCGTGATCACACGTACGGTCAGGGCCCAGTTGATCGCGTTCGCCGCGGTCACCGCCGTGGGGTGCTCGTACGTCGGAGCCCGCTACACGGGCCTCGTCGACGCCCTGCTCGACCGCGGATACACCGTGCGGGCCGACTTCGCGGCGTCGGGCGGCATCTTCGAGGGCGCGGAGGTCACCTACCGGGGTGTTCCGGTGGGCCGGGTCGGTGAGTTGCGGCTCGCCGACGCGGACGGCGTGTCGGTGGCGCTGGACATCGAGGACGGCACCCGGATACCGGCGGACACGCTGGCCGTGGTGGCGAACCGTTCCGCGGTCGGCGAGCAGTACGTCGACCTCCAGCCGCGCCGCTCCGACGGCCCGTATCTGCGCGAGGGCAGTGAGATCCCGCGCGCCGACACCCGGGTCCCGCTGCCCACGACGGCGCCAGTCCTCAGCCTGGACCGGCTGGTGAAGTCGGTCGGCAAGGACGATCTGCGGGTCACGGTCGACGAGCTCGGCAAGGCCTTCGCGGGCACCGGGCCGCATCTGAGCAAGCTGGTGGACTCCGGAAACCTGCTGGTCGAGTCTGCCTCGGAAAACCTTCCCGAGACGATCTCGCTCATCGAGGACTCGCGGGTGGTACTGAAGACCCAGAGCGACAAGGGATCGGCGATCAAGTCGTTCTCCGGCGACCTGGCCGCCCTGACCGCCGAACTGAAGGCACGCGACGGCGACTTGAGGCGGCTGATCGGCAACACCGCCCCGGCGGCGCAGGAGGTCGACTCGCTGCTGAAGTCCAACGAGACGCATCTGCCGGTGCTGCTCTCCAACCTGATCAGCGGCGGCCAGGTCACCGTGGCCCGGCTGCCGGGTGTGGAGCAGGCGCTGGTGACCTTCCCGGTGATCGTCGCCGGCAGCTACACCGTGATCCCGGGCGACGGCACCACCCACTTCGGCATGGTCGTGAACGCCGACGACCCGCCGCCGTGCCGCCAGGGCTACGGCACCCAGCGGCGCGATCCGGCGGACACCTCCGACCGGCCCGCCGACACCGGGGCGCGCTGCACCGAGCCGCGCGGCAGCGGAACCTCGGTGCGCGGCGCCCAGAACGCGCCCGGCCCCTCGGGGTCCGGCGGCGCACGGCGGGCGGCGCACGTCACCCCGTACGACCCGGAGACCGGCACCCTGGCCGGTCCCGGCGGCACGCTCATCGAGATCGGCTCGACGGGCGGCGAACAGAGCACGTTCGGAAAGGACTCGTGGCAATGGCTGCTCGTGGGACCGATGGCATGAGCACGGACGAGATACGCGCGGACGCGCCCCAGGACCCGGCACAGGCGGACGACGCGGTCGAGGATCCGGTGCCCGCGGACGACGCGCCCGCGGACGACGCATCCGCCGACGACACGCGCGCCGCCCGCGCACGGCGGCTCGGCGACCGGCTGGCCGCCGCGGCGCGCCGCGGCGCGGCGCTGCCCGTGACGCTCGCCGTGGCGACCGTCGCGGCGACGGCGCTCAGCGGCTGGCTGTGCGTCGAGGTGTACGAGCAGCGCGCGGCGGCGGACCGGCAGCAGGACGTGCTGGCCGCCGCCCGCCAGTCGGCGCTGAACTTCACCTCCCTGGACTACCGGCACTACGACCGGGACAGCGCGAACGTGCTCAAGGGCGCGACCGGCGACTTCAAGAAGCAGTTCGCCGCGCAGACCGACGAGTTGACCAAGCTCGTCGCCGCCAACAAGTCGGTGTCGCAGGGGCAGGTGCTCGAAGCGGGCATCGTCAGCGCCGACGAGCAGTCGGCGCGGGTGCTGGTCGTCGCCGACAGCAAGGTCACCAACACCGCCGCGCCCGAGGGGCAGGCCCGGACCTACCGGCTCCAGCTCGACCTGGTGCTCGAACGGGGCCGCTGGCTGACGTCCGATGTCGAGTTCGTCGGCTGACCCGGCCGCCCTCCCGAGCACACCCGTACGAGAAGCAGTGAGGAGCAAGACCATGGCGAAGGCGACCATCCGGGGCCGTGGCTCCACCCCTCCGGGCAGCCGTTCCATGACGGCCGCCGCGCGCGCGGCGGCCAAGCGGTCCGAGCGGGACCGGACCGGCCCCGGCGGCCCTGCCGTACGGGACGTGCCGCGCCCGCCCGTGCGCGGGCGCGTGACGGCCCCCGACGACGCGTCGCAGGCCCGCAGGGACGAGAACCAGCAGGTCGGGCCGGTCGTGGTGGCCGAGGAGACGGAGAGTGCCTCGTCGCGGCGCGGGCGACGGCGGCGGGGGCGGCTCTGCGCGCTGCTCGCCGTGCTGGTGGTCCTGGCCGTGGCCGCGGCGGGTGTGCTGGCGTGGGAGTACGCCGAGGGACGGCGTACGGACGCGGCCCGCGCGCAGGCGGTGGCGGCCGCGCGGAAGGCGGCGCCGGTGGTCCTGTCGTACGACTACCGCAGGCTCGACGCGGACTTCGCCGCGGCGCGCGGGCATCTGACCGGCGCCTTCAAGGACGAGTACGGCCGGACCACCGGCAAGGTCGTCGCGCCGACGGCGAAGAAGTACCACGGCGTCGTCAGGGCGAGCGTGGTGAAGCCGCCGGACGGCGGTGCGCCGGCGGCGTCCGTGGTGTCCGCGTCGCCGGACCGGGCCGTGGTGCTGCTGTTCGTCAACCAGGTCACCACCAGTACGCAGGTCACCGGTGAACGGGTCGACCTGAACCGGGTCCGGATGACCATGACCCGCACGCCGGACGGATGGAAGGTGAGCGCCGTCGACGCGCTCTGAGGACCCCTCTGGACGCGGGGGGCCGCCCCCGACCCCCCGCACGCCTCCCGAGCAGGGACGGAAGAAGGCTTGACCGGCCTTCGGACGACCCGCTCGGGAGGCGCTTTTTTTGTGGCCGCTCTTGACAGTCGTCACCTCGCCCGGAGATTATTCCGTCAGACAGAAAGAGACTTCCGCTATACGGAAGGGGCCCACAACCCCATGGGATACAGCGACCACCGCTACGACGTGAACCTCTCGATCCTCTTCGCGGAACTCCCGCTGCTGGAGCGCCCCGCGGCCGCCGCCGCGGCCGGCTTCACCGCGGTCGAGCTGTGGTGGCCGTGGATCGAGACCCCCACCCCGCCGCAGGCCGAGCTCGACGCGCTGAAGAAGGCGCTCGACGACGCCGGCACGCAGCTGGTGGGCCTGAACTTCTACGCCGGGCGACTGCCCGGACCCGACCGCGGCGCGCTCTCCGTGCCGGGCGACGAGTCGGACCGTTTCCGCGCCAACATCGACGTCGCGGCCGACTTCGCCGCCTCGGTCGGCTGCACGGCGCTCAACGCCCTGTACGGCAACCGCGTCGAGGGCGCCGACCCGCAGGTCCAGGACGCCCTCGCCCTGGAGAACCTGGTGCTCGCGGCCCGCGCCGCCGACCGCGTCGGCGCGATCCTGCTGGTCGAGACCCTGAACAAGCCGGAGTCGCCGCTGTACCCGCTGGTCAGCGCCCCGGCCGCGATCGAGGTGATCGACAAGGTGAACGCCGCGACCGGCCTCGGCAACGCGAAGTTCCTGCTGGACGTCTACCACCTGTCGATGAACGGCGAGGACGTCTCCCAGGTCATCGCGGCGTACGCCGACAGGACCGGTCACGTCCAGATCGCCGACAACCCGGGCCGCGGCGCGCCGGGCACCGGCTCGCTCCCGCTGGAGCAGCTCCTCGACGAGCTGAAGAAGGCCGGTTACGAGGGCCGGGTCGGCCTGGAGTACAAGGCCGGCGACCGCCCGAGCGCCGAGTCCTTCGACTGGCTGCCGGCCGCGGCGCGCGCCGCCCGCTGACGTTCCTTACACGCTTTTCAGAGAGGTACCCGCGATGAGCACTCTTCCCAAGGTCGCATGGATCGGACTCGGCATCATGGGCTCCCCCATGTCCGAGAACCTGCTGAAGGCCGGTTACGCCGTCACCGGCTACACCCTCGAGCAGGACAAGCTGGACCGCCTCGCCGCGGCCGGCGGCACCGCGGCCGGTTCGATCGCCGAGGCCGTCAAGGACGCCGACGTGGTCATCACCATGGTCCCGGCCTCCCCGCACGTCGAGGCGATCGCCTACGGCCCCGACGGCATCCTGGCCAACGCCCGGCAGGGCGCGCTGCTGATCGACATGTCCTCGATCACCCCGCAGACCTCCGTCGACCTGGCGAAGAACGCGGCGGACAAGGGCATCCGCGTCCTCGACGCCCCGGTCTCCGGCGGCGAGGCGGGCGCGATCGAGGCCGTGCTGTCCATCATGGTCGGCGGCGAGCAGGCCGACTTCGACACCGCCAGGCCGATCCTCGAAGCCCTCGGCAAGACCATCGTGCTCTGCGGCCCGCACGGCTCCGGCCAGACGGTGAAGGCCGCCAACCAGCTGATCGTCGCCGTCAACATCCAGGCGTGCGCGGAGGCCGTGGTCTTCCTGGAGAAGTCCGGGGTGAACCTGGAGGCCGCGCTGGACGTCCTGAACGGCGGCCTGGCCGGCTCGACCGTGCTGACCCGCAAGAAGGACAACTTCCTGAACCGGGACTTCAAGCCGGGCTTCCGGATCGACCTGCACCACAAGGACATGGGCATCGTCACCGACGCCGCCCGCAACGTCGGCGCCGCGCTGCCCGTCGGCGCGGTCGTCGCCCAGCTGGTCGCCTCCCTGCGCGCCCAGGGCGACGGCGGCCTGGACCACTCGGCCCTGCTGCGCTCGGTGGAACGCCTCTCGGGCGACCGGTCCTGACCCGGCGGGCCCACTCCGGCCCGCTCCCACAAGCTTCCGGTCGGCGTCGGCGCTGACACCTGTCCTGTCGCGCCCAGGCGCCGACGCCGGCCGGAACACTCTCCCCCATTTTCAACAAACTGTTGACGTTTCGTTCGGCTCGTATTTACGCTCCTCGAACCGTCACCCAGTGCAGCTCCCGTACGGAAGGTCACGATGTCGAAGCGCGTGCTTACGACCGAGTCCGGCGCCCCCGTCGCCGACAACCAGAACTCCGCCACCGCCGGCGTCGGTGGCCCCATCCTCCTCCAGGACCAGCACCTGCTGGAAAAGCTCGCGCGCTTCAACCGTGAGCGCATCCCGGAGCGCGTGGTGCACGCCCGCGGCTCCGGCGCGTACGGGTACTTCGAGGTGACCGACGACGTCACCGGCTTCACGAAGGCCGCCTTCCTCTCCGAGGTCGGCAAGCGCACCGAGACCTTCATCCGCTTCTCCACCGTCGCCGACTCGCTCGGCGGTGCGGACGCGGTGCGCGACCCGCGCGGCTTCGCGCTCAAGTTCTACACCGAGGAGGGCAACTACGACCTCGTCGGCAACAACACCCCGGTGTTCTTCATCAAGGACCCCATCAAGTTCCCCGACTTCATCCACTCCCAGAAGCGCGACCCGTTCACGGGCAAGCAGGAACCGGACAACGTCTGGGACTTCTGGGCGCACTCCCCCGAGGCGACGCACCAGATCACCTGGCTGATGGGCGACCGCGGCATACCCGCCTCGTACCGCCACATGAACGGCTACGGCTCGCACACCTACCAGTGGACCAACGAGGCGGGCGAGGCCTTCTTCGTGAAGTACCACTTCAAGACCAACCAGGGCGTGCGCTCGCTCTCCTCCGAGCAGGCCGCGGAGCTCGTCGGGCAGGACGCCAACTCGCACCAGACGGACCTGCTGCAGGCCATCGAGCGCGGTGTGAACCCGTCCTGGACGCTGTACGTGCAGGTCATGCCGGCGGCGGAGGCGGCCGACTACCGCTTCAACCCGTTCGACCTGACCAAGGTGTGGCCGCACGCCGACTACCCGCTCCAGCGGGTGGGACGCCTGGTCCTCGACCGGAACCCGGACAACGTCTTCGCCGAGGTCGAGCAGGCCGCGTTCTCGCCGAACAACTTCGTTCCCGGCATCGGCCCCTCGCCGGACAAGATGCTCCAGGGCCGGCTGTTCGCGTACGCCGACGCCCACCGCTACCGCCTCGGCGTCAACCACACGCAGCTGCCGGTGAACGCGCCGAAGGCTGTTCGTGGGGGGACTGCCGACAACTACGGCCGTGACGGCGTGATGGCCACCCGCTACGGCTCGCGCCACGACAAGAACTACGAGCCCAACTCGTACGCGGGCCCCGCCCAGACGGACGCCGCGCTGTCGGCCCCGCTGGCGGTCCAGGGCTGGACCGGCACCCACGCCGCCCCGGCGCACGTCAAGGACGACGACTTCTTCCAGGCCGGCGAGCTCTACCGGCTGATGTCGGAGGAGGAGAAGGCGCGTCTGGTCGCCAACATCGCCGGCGGCCTGTCCCAAGTCACCCGCGACGACGTGATCGAGAAGAACCTGTCCCACTTCCACGCCGCCGACGCCGACTACGGCAAGCGCGTGGAGGAGGCGGTCCGCGCGCTGCGCGAGGACTGACAGCGAGACTGCGCCCGGGAGTGACGGGAGGTCACCCCCGGGCGTGAGCCCGCGAAGCGGACCCGGATGAGGGGTGGTCCGCGGACGGGCTGAAGCGAGGACCGCGGTGGTCGTGCGATGCCAGTGCGGTGGTGAAGGCCCGCGGGACGTGTTCTGACCTGAAGAACACGCACCGCCGGGTCAATCGCCCCACCGCGGTCCCAGCTCCACCCTCACTTCCTCCCCCTCCCCGCCAGGCGGCGAGAATGACCGATCCTGCACGCCCCTCAGCGGCTGCGCCGGACTCCGTCCGGCCACTCCCCCATAGCCCCGCCCGGCGGCGCGAACGTCCTGTCGCGCCAGCCTCGCACCGTCGGGCGGCATCAACCGCACAGCCCGAGCGCGTGATCCGGTACGGTCCCGGACCACGCGTTCGACGATCAGGGTCCGGCCTTCGCACAGAGGCCGGGCCCTGTTTCGCGTTCCCGTTCAGCGCTCCTTGCCGCCGGAGGCCAGAGACGCGACCGCCTGCTCCAGACGCGCCGTTCGGGTGCGGTCGGACCGGGCCTTGAGCAGGCCGAGGACGATCTGGTACCGCTCCGTTCTGCCGAGGCCCTCGAAGGCCTCCCGGGCCCGCGGGTTCACCTGGAGCGCGGCGGCCAGGTCCGGCGGCACCTCGGCGTCGCGCTGCGAGGCGTACGCGGCCTCCCAGCGGCCGTCCGCCTTCGCCGCGGCGACCTCCGCGAGTCCCGGCTCGCGCATCCGGCCGGCGGCCGAAAGCTCCGCCACCCGCCTGACGTTCACCTGCGACCAGGTGCTGCGCGGCCGGCGCGGGGTGATCTTCTGCAGATACCGGACGTCGTCGCGCGAGCGCCGCAGACCGGTGATCCAGCCGAAGCAGAGCGCCGCGTCGTTGACGTCGCCCGCGCTCGGCGAGGGCACTCCCGACCCCTTCTTCGCGAGCTCGACCCACAGGCCGGGCGCCGTGTCGTGGTTCTCCTCGAGCCACGCCTCCAGCTCCGGCAGTCCGGGGAAGGCGAGCAGCGGCAGTCCGTCCAGCGTCTCCATCCGCCCAACGCTAGCCCGGGGAACGCGGAAGGGTCCGGTCCGCACGGATGCGGAACGGACCCTTCGGGGAGCGGCCGGAGGCCGGGGTGTGGCGGAGGTCAGACCTTGAGCGGCTTGATCGCGGTCGGGGCGTGGCCCGGTTCCGTGGCGATCTCCTCGAACTCGGTGACGTCGCTGATGTCGGCCGTCTTGCTCATCGAGATATTGGTGATCCGCTCGAGGATCGCCTCGACGACGACCGGGACGCGGTACTCCGCGGCGAGCTTCTTCGCCTCCTCGAAGGCCGGCAGCAGCTGGTCCGGCTCGGTGACGCGGATCGCCTTGCAGCCCAGACCCTCGGCGACCTTGACGTGGTCGACGCCGTAGACGCCCAGCTCCGGGGAGTTCTGGTTCTCGAACTCCAGGTTGACCTGGAAGTTGATGTCCAGGCCGATCTGCGCCTGGCGGATCAGGCCCAGGTAGGCGTTGTTCACCAGGACGTGGACGTACGGGATCCGGTGCTGCGCGCCGACCGCCAGCTCCTCGATCATGAACTGGAAGTCGTAGTCGCCGGACAGCGCGACGACCTGGGCCTCCGGGTCGGCGGTGGCGACGCCCAGCGCGGCCGGGATGGTCCAGCCGAGCGGGCCGGCCTGGCCGCAGTTGATCCAGTGGCGCGGCTTGTAGACGTGCAGCATCTGCGCGCCGGCGATCTGGGAGAGGCCGATGGTGGTGACGTAGCGCGTCTCCGGGCCGAAGGCGCGGTTCATCTCCTCGTACACGCGCTGCGGCTTCATCGGCACGTTGTCGAAGTGCGTACGGCGCAGCAGGGTGGCCTTGCGCTCCTGCGTGGAGCCGACCCACTCGGCGCGGTCGGGCAGCCTGCCCGCGGCCTTGAGCTCCTTCGCCACCTCGATGAAGAGCTCCAGCGCGGCCCTGGCGTCGGAGGCGATGCCGTAGTCGGGGGCGAAGATCTTGCCGATCTGGGTGGGCTCGATGTCGACGTGGACGAACTTCCGGCCCTTGGTGTAGACGTCGAGCTTGTAGCCGGTGTGGCGGTTGGCCCAGCGGTTGCCGATGCCGAGGACGAAGTCGGACTCGAGGAAGTTCGCGTTGCCGTAGCGGTGCGAGGTCTGGAGGCCGACCATGCCCGCGTTGAGCTCGTGGTCGTCGGGGATGGTGCCCCAGCCCATGAGCGTCGGGATGACGGGGGTGCCGGTCAGTTCGGCGAACTCGACGAGCAGGTCGGAGGCGTCGGCGTTGATGATGCCGCCGCCGGCGACGATCAGCGGGCGCTCGGACTCCAGCAGGAAGCCGATCGCCTTCTCGATCTGCGCGCGGGTCGCGGCCGGCTTGTAGACGGGCAGCGGCTCGTACGTCTCCGGGTCGAACTCGATCTCGGTCAGCTGGACGTCGATCGGCAGGTCGATCAGGACCGGTCCGGGACGGCCGGAGCGCATCAGGTGGAACGCCTGCTGGAAGACGCCGGGGACCTGCGCGGCCTCGAGGACCGTGGTCGCGGCCTTGGTGACGGGCTTCGCGATGGAGGCGATGTCGACCGCCTGGAAGTCCTCCTTGTGGATCACGGAGGTCGGCGCCTGGCCGGTGATGCACAGGATCGGGATCGAGTCGCCGATCGCCGAGTACAGGCCGGTGATCATGTCCGTGCCCGCCGGGCCGGACGTGCCGATGCAGACACCGATGTTGCCCGGGTGGGTGCGGGTGTAGCCCTCGGCCATGTGGGAGGCGCCCTCGACATGGCGGGCGAGCGTGTGGTCGATGCCGCCGCCCGCCTGGAGGGCCTTGTAGAACGGGTTGATCGCTGCGCCCGGCACACCGAACGCGTGGGTGACGCCTTCACGCTTGAGGATCTCAACTGCCGCGCGGGCGGCGGTCATTCGAGGCATGGGGTGCTCCTGCTTCGGCCTGTCGGATCTGGTCGGAACGGTCGGAACGGGCTCTGTCGCGCCACCTGAGAGCTTTGATTCCGCATTGTGGAAGTTCAGTTTTGCTATACGGAAGCAATGTAGGACGCGGCCGGAGACACGTCAAGGGACGTCCACGACGACGGAGTGGCCGAAGTACCTCGCCAACTCGGCGTACGTGGTGGACGATGGAGGCAGCCGAGACTATGCAGTGGGGGGCCGCGATGACCGAGAGCATGCCGGTGCGCTGCCCGCTCTGCCGCCGCGACCATCTGTACGCGCCGCCCGTCTATCCGTGCGCGTGCGGCGCCCCGATCGCGCCACCCCTGCTGCGCGCCGCCCGGCCCGAGCCGGTCATCCACCGCACCTGGACGGACGACTGGGTCACCGTCCGCTGTCTCGCCTGCGACCGGCAGGACCAGTGGCCGCAGCCCGAGCTCGGCTGTCCCTGCGGCACAGTGCTGCGCATCCCGGTCCGGCCGGTCAGCTCGCCGCCCTTCCCGGCGTCCGGCGAGAGCCCGGGCGCCGCACGGTCCCCCTCGCACCGGCCGCTGCCGCGCACCGCCGTCGCCTCCCGCCCCACCTTCCGGCCGGTGACGATCCGCACCGCCCGCGACGCGGTCACCGCGGCCGCGCTCTATCTGAGGTGGCTCGGCTTCCGCGAGGTGCTCCAGCCGGAGGTGCGGCCGGTGTCCGGCATCGACCTGCGGGGTCCCGGCGTGATCGCCCAGGTCGACCCCACCACCCGCCCCGCGACGCTCCGCGCCGTCGAATGCCTGTGGCTGAACAGCCTCTCCTCCTCGACCGCCGGCGTCTTCTTCTCCCTCGCGGGCTACGCGGACGACGCCCGCGCCCGCGCGGACCAGCTCGGGGTCCCGCTGTTCGTCATGGACCTCACGGGCTGCCCCCAGCCGGTCAACGCCGCCGCGGACGAGCTGATCGCGACCGGCGCGTAGCCGTCACGACTCCGCAGAAACCTCCGCACCTCGGCCGCGTACCTCAAAAGATGCTCAGAACCCGACTTGTCGGGCTTCGGACCACGGTGCGGACGGGAACAATCCCGGCACAGCCGTACGAACGGCTCGGGGAGGTGGGCGTGATGCCCCTCGGCATGTGGTGGTTCATCGGGGCCTGCGGGGTCTGGCTCGTCGCCGCCGCCCTGCTGCTGCGGACCCGGGAGCCGGCGCCCGACGACACCCCCGACGCGCAGACCGTCGCCCTGCTGCGCGGCGGCCCCCAGGCCGCCGTGACGGTCGCCCTCGTCGCCCTCCAGCAGCGCGGCGTCGTCACCGACGGACGGCAGGGGACCGTACGGACGGACGGCTGGGCCACCGCGATTCGCGAACCGCTCCAGCTCGCCGTCCACACCTCGCTGCGCCGCCCCGCCGCGCCGCGGACCCTGACCGCCGTGCCCCGGGTCCGCCGCGCGCTGGCCGCGCTGCACGACCGCTGCGCGCGGTCGGGCCTGCTGCGCTCACACGCCCGCTGGCACACCGCGCGCGCCCTGCTGTACGCGGTGCCCGTGACGATCGCCGCGGGTTACGCGACAACCTCCGTCACCGCGGTCCAGGTCGCGGCCTCCGTGGTCCCGGTCGTCGCCGCGGCGGCCCTGTGGTCCGTACCGCGCCGGACACGGGCGGGCCGGCGCCTGCTCGCCACGCTGTACGAGAACCACCCGCTGGAGACCCACCGTGCCGTCGGCCCGCGCGTCGTGATGTCCGTCGCCCTGCACGGCGACCGGGCCCTGGCCCTGCACCTCCCCCACTTCGCCCGCGGCGCCGGCCTGCTCCGCCGGAGCCGCGGGCACCACGGCTTCCCGCCCGACGAACGCGCCTCCGGCGGTGGCCCGGGCACCCTCGGCGGCGCGGACACCTAGACGGGACGCTGGACCCGAGGGCCATACTCGGTCCATGCGGATCAGACCGGCCGAGGAAGCCGAACTCCCTGTGCTCCAGGACATCGAGCGGGCGGCCGGCGAACCGTTCCGCGCCCTGGGCATGGCGGCGATCGCCGACGACGAGCCACCGTCCCTGGGCGAGCTGGACCGCCACCGGCGCGACGGCCACGCCTGGGTCGCGGTCGACGGTACGGGCCGGATCGCCGGCTACCTGCTCAGCGACGCCGTCGACGGCGCGGCCCATGTCGAACAGGTCTCGGTCCACCCGGACGCCGCCCGGCGGGGCGTGGGCCGCGCACTGATCGGCCGTCTCGCGGAGCACGCCCCGGCGGAGGGCCTGACGGCGCTGACGCTGACCACGTTCACCGAGGTGCGGTGGAACGCCCCGTACTACGCGCGGCTCGGCTTCCGCATCCTCACGGAGCCCGAACTGACCGACGGGCTCCGCGAGATCCGGCGCGCGGAGACCCACCACGGCCTCGACCGCTGGCCACGGGTGTGCATGCGGTGCGAGCTCTGACGGAGGGGGGCGTACCGCTCGTCCGGTACGCCGACCACCTGCACGTCGGCATCCTCAACGACGAGAAGCACCCCGCCCACCTCGCGAGACGAGGGAGGCACGACGTTGTCGGGCAGAGCGTCCCACTCAAGGCCGCCCTTGACGGGCCGTATCTGCACACGCCCGCCCAACTCGCCCATGACGATGCCGACCTTGCCGTTGGTCTTGTACTTGGCGAGGTCGCCGATTGCCGGTCTGTGCTCCTCGTGACTCCCCATGACCACGAAACTACGAGGCGCGACAATCGCCGGCCAGCCACGCTCGTGATAGTTCCCCGGCGAAGCGTCAGGAAGCGTTACGGAGCGTGGTAGTTACCCGGCAATGTCCAGGTGAGAAGCCATTTCACGCATGTCCTGCGTCAGGGTCCGCTTCCGATGGCTGAGGATGTCTCCCATGATGTAGCGGGCCATCGCCTGATGCTTCAACCACTCCGGCGACGTCTCCTTGATCCCCGTCAGCTCGTCCATCGCGTCCTGGGGCGAGCCCATGAGCACGTGCGCTCGCGCGACGTCCAGCCGGTGCCGGTCCCAGTTGTTCGGGCTCGGGCGGCCGAGCTTTTTCAGCGCCTTGCCGCCCACCGGCCCATCGTCCGCTCGACTGAGCACTCCGCGAGCATCCCCCATCAGGGATAGATCCTCGATCGCCTTCGCCTCGGCCGTCACTGGCCCGAACGTGCCCCAGTGCTCCGTGAAGTTCATGTGCTCCCGGCCGAGCGCGCTCGCAGCCGTCTTCGCCATGCGACGGGCCTCCTTGGCGACGTCCGGGCGGTTGTTGCGCACCGTAGCCGACGCCACTCGCTGAAGCAGCTCGCCCCACACGGCCAATTGGCCCGGCGTGGCGCTGGACATCCGCGGCTCGGCCTCGTCCGCCGTCACGGCGGCCAGATGCTCGGCCTCGTCGAAGCGGTCTTGCCGCAGGAGCAGCCACCCCATCCCGACGACACCGTTCGTGGCGAGCTGAATCTCGTCGGCCTCTCGGGCATCCTGAATGCCTCGTGAGAGGGCGTGATAGGCCATGTCGTAGCGCCTGACCTGGGTGAGGCGACGAGCAGCGAGATCCCGGCCTGGTCGAGCACGTACTCGAGCTCGTGGGCGCGGTAGGCCGGGTTGATGTTGACCATGATCGCGCCGATGCGGGCGGTGGCGTACTGGACCAGCACCCTCCCCCCACAGCCTTCGGCGTGGGAGGTGCCCCCATCGCGCAGTTGACGGCCCAGATCCCGACGCGGTCGCCCCTGTCCACCCCCGAGCCGAGCAGGCCGCGCGCCAACTCGTCGACCGCCGCGTCCAGTTCGGCTTAGGTCCAGTGGGTGCCGGCCGCCACGTCGACCAGGGCCTCGCGGTCCGGGTGGGCGGCCGCGGTGCGCCGGAGGTTGGCGCCGATGGTGTCGCCGAGCAGCTCGGTGGCGCTCGTGCCGTGCGCGTACGAGAGGGTCATCGCAGGTCGTCCTCCGTGTACTCGGCGGCGGAGCCCGCGGCCGTACGCTCGCGCAGCTCGATCCGGCGGATCTTCCCCGACACGGTTTTCGGCAGCTCGGCGAACTCCAGCCGGCGGATGCGCTTGTACGGGGCGAGGACGGCGCGCGAGTGACCGAAGAGCAGTTTCGCCGTGTCCGGGCCCGGCTCCCAGCCGTCGGCCAGCACCACGTACGCCTTGGGCACGGCGAGCCGCAGCGGGTCCGGCGCCGGGACGACCGCGGCCTCCGCGACCGCCTCGTGCTCCAGCAGCGCGCTCTCCAGCTCGAACGGGCTGATCTTGTAGTCACTGGCCTTGAAGACGTCGTCGCTCCGGCCCACGTACGTGATGTACCCGTCGTCGTCACGGGCGCCGATGTCGCCGGTGCGGTAGAAACCGCCGGCCATCGCCTCCGCGGTGCGCTCCTCGTCCTCGTGGTAGCCCGTCATCAGACCCACCGGACGGACCGCGAGATCCAGCGCGATCTCCCCCTCGGCGGCGCCCGGTTCGCCGGTGACCGGGTCGAGCAGCTCGACACGGTAGCCGGGGACGGGGCGCCCCATCGAACCGGCCTTGAGGAGCTGGCCGGGGCTGTTGGAGACCTGCACCGCCGTCTCCGTCTGGCCGAAGCCGTCCCTGATGGTCACGCCCCACGCGCGGCGCACGGTCTCGATGACCTCGGGGTTGAGCGGCTCACCGGCGGCGACGACCTCCCGCGGCGGCCGCTGGAGCCGGCTCAGATCGGCCTGGATCAGCATCCGCCACACCGTCGGCGGAGCACAGAAGCTGGTGATCCCCTCACGGTCCATCTCGGCCATCAGCCGGCTCGCGTCGAAGCGGGTGTAGTTGTGGATGAAGACGGTCGCCTCCGCGTTCCACGGCGCGAAGAGGTTGGACCAGGCGTGCTTCGCCCAGCCGGGCGACGAGATGTTCAGATGCACGTCACCGGGTTTCAGCCCGATCCAGTACATGGTCGCCAGGTGGCCGACCGGGTAGGAGACATGGGTGTGCTCGACGAGCTTCGGCCGCGCGGTCGTGCCGGAGGTGAAGTACAGCATCAGCGTCTCGTCGGCGCGGGTCGGCCCGTCGGCCTCGAAGGCGCCGGGGCCGGTGACCACCTCCCCGTACGGAAGCCATCCGGCGCGCTCGCCGCCGACCGCGATCCGGGTCCAGTCGCCGGGAACCTCGTCGAACTTCCCGGTGTCCTCCGCGCGTACGACGACATGCCGCACCCGGCCGCGCTCGATCCGGTCCCGCAGATCGGCCGGACCCAGCAGCGGGGTCGCCGGGATCAGCACGGCGCGCAGCTTCATCGCGGCGAGCGCGGTCTCCCACAGCTCGACCTGGTTCCCCAGCATGACCAGAATCCGGTCCCCGGCCCGCACGCCTTGCGCCCGCAGCCAGTTCGCCGCCCGGTCGGACCGTTCGGACATCTCGGCGAACGAGACCCGCGTGTCGCCGCCGTCCTCCTCGACGATCCGCAGCGCGGTCCTGTCGTTGCCCTCGGCGATGACGTCGAACCAGTCGAGCGCCCAGTTGAAGCACTCGAACCGGGGCCACTCGAAGCCGTCGTACGCGCGCGCGTAGTCCTCCCGATGCTGCAACAGAAAGTCCCGGGCCGCCCGGAACCTCTCCATGGCGCTGCCAGACGTCATATGTCCTCCTCGTTGCGGGACTCGTTGCGGGACCGGCCGTCCCCATCGTGTAATCAGTGACCTGGATCTCACCACCCCCGTACGGGGGTGTCGTCCCCGACCCGGCACCGGCAGGAGGAACCGCGCGTGAGTGGAGCCGATGAAACGGCCGAGATGCGGGCGGCGTTGCTGAGGCTGCGGCGGGTGACCGGGCTGCCCGTCGCGTTCGGCGGGCTGTCGGGCGACGGGGCGCAGTTGCGCATCGCGGAGTTGACGGGGGCGGCGACGGGGGCGCTGCGCGGGCTCGTCATCCGGCCCGGCAACGGGCTGGGCGGGAAGACGATGGCGCTGTCTCGGCCGTGTGCGGTGACGGACTATCCGTCGGCCCGGCACATCAGCCACGAGTACGACGCGGCGGTCGCGGCGGAAGGGCTCCGGTCGGTGGTCGCGGTGCCCGTCGTCGTACGGCGCACGGTGCGCGGACTGCTGTACGGGGCGCTGCGCCGGCCGCTGGTGCTGGGCGACCGGGTCCTCGACGCGGCGGTCGCGGCGGCGCGGGACGTCGAGCAGGCGCTGGCCGTGCGGGACGAGGCGGAACGGCTGCTGGCCTGCGCGGGACGGACCACCGCCGCGCCGGGTCCGGCCCCGGGGGCGTGGGAGACCGTACGGGAGGCCCACGGCGAACTCCGCGCCCTGGCGCCCCGGATCACGGACCGGGCGCTGCGGGAGGAGCTGCTTGCGGTGTGCGGGCGACTGGCGGGCGCGAACGCCGACGGGCCGGCCGGTGGGGGTGACGTGTCGCTGACGCCGCGGGAGCTGGACGTGCTCGGGTGCGTCGCGTCGGGTGCGACGAACGCGGTGGCCGCGGCGCGGTTGGGTGTGCGGCCGGAGACGGTGAAGGCGTATCTGCGCTCGGCGATGCGGAAGCTGGGGGCGCGGACGCGGCTGGAGGCGGTGGTGTCCGCGCGCCGGGCGGGGCTGCTGCCCTGAGGCCGCTGCGCGGGGCCGTACCGCGCTGGAGCGGCCCCGCGCAGCCGCCCGCGGCTACGCCGCGTCGCGGACCGCGCCGAAGCGGACCTCCGGTGTCAGTTCCGGCAGCATGCGCGCGAGCGTCCGCTCCGCCTCCTGAGCCAGTTCCGCCCGCCGCCCCCGCGTGAGCGGGCCGAACGGCTCCAATGTCAGCGTCGCCGTCTGCGCATGCTCCTCGACGCGCCAGATCCCGGCGAGGAACCCGTCCACGAGGAACGTGCGGTACGCCTGGTTGCCCTTCCAGGTGAGCGTCCTGTGCTCCACGGCCACCACCCGGCTGCGGTCCGCGTGCGAGAGCAGCAGGTTGTCGAACTCGGGCAGCAGCCGCGCCGGTGCCGGAACGTCCGCGTCGGGGCGTGGCGCGTCCGGGAGGTCGAAGAGTTCGACGCCCCGCTCGTCCCGGAACACGGCCAGCTCCGGCCGCAGCCGTTCGAACACCTCGCGCATACGGGTCAGCCCGGACCAGGTCTGGAAGTCCTTGACCGAGGCGGGGCCGAAGGCCGCGAGGTAGCGCCGTACGGTGCCGTCGGGCGCCGGGGCGGGCTCGGCGGGGCGCCCGAACCAGGCCTCCGCCGTGGTGAGCCGGACCTGGCCGCTCCTCCCCCACACGCCGCGTGGCGTGACCTGCACCAGCGGCAGCGAGCACCGGGCGGCCACGGACAGCGAGAAGGGGTCGGCGTCCGGCCAGTGCCCGGCAAGCGCCTCCCGCAGTTCCTTCATGGTCCGCGGCTCGTCCTCGACGAGCTCCCGCGCGACCTCGGCCAGCCGCCGGAGGTCCACCCCGGACAGCCCGTGCCGGAACTGCGTCAGCTCCCGGTCCCGCGCGGCCTGGACCAGAGGCCGCAGCCGCATGCAGTCGTCGGCGGTGTGGGTGTGGATGGTGGACCGCATGGTCACGAGGCGCCCGACCGCCCGGGACTCCATCAGCGCGGCGAGTTCCTCGGGCCGGAAGTCCGCCAGGCGCGCGGCGAGCGCGTAGTAGGGCGGCTTCACGTTCTGCGCCTGCAGCCCGAGCAGGTGCTCGACCGCGTCCTCGACGGTCATTTCCGCCCGGGGCACGCGCCGCAGCAAAAGCTGCCGCGCGAGGGTCGCCCGGTTCAGTGCACGGGTGCCGAGAACGGGATGTGTCGTGGTCTTCGAGGCCATGCCGGAACGCTACCCAGCCTTGCGGACAGTTTCTGTCCGCAACAGGCACCGGAGGCCGGGTGGGATCATGATGGACAGGTGACCGGCAGCGGACGGCGGGCAGGTGACAGGGATGGACGACGCAACGGAGCGGGCCGCGGACGGACAGAAGCTGCTCGACGGAATGACCGTGGACGCGCGCCGGCCGGAGCACCCGGTGCTCCTGGACGAGGACGGCCGCCCGATCAAGACCTGGCGGCAGAACTACCCGTACGAACGCAAGGTCCCCAGGGCCGAGTACGAGCGGCAGAAGCGCGTGCTGCAGATCGAGATGCTGAAGCTCCAGCGCTGGGTCAAGGACACCGGTCAGCGGCTCATCGTGATCTGCGAGGGACGCGACGCGGCGGGGAAGGGCGGCACGATCCAGCGTTTCACGGAGCGGCTGAATCCTCGTGGCGCGCGTGTGGTGGCCCTGGAGAAGCCGACGGAACGCGAGGCGACGCAGTGGTACTTCCAGCGTTACGTGGCCCATCTGCCGTCGGCGGGCGAGATCGTGTTCTTCGACCGTTCCTGGTACAACCGGGCCGGTGTGGAGCGGGTCATGGGGTTCTGCACCAAGGCACAGTACGACCTGTTCCTGCACCAGTGCCCGCAGTTCGAGCGGATGCTGATCGAGGACGGGGTCATCCTGGTCAAGTTCTGGTTCTCCGTCTCGCGGACGGAGCAACGCACCCGCTTCGCCATCCGGCAGGTCGATCCGGTGCGCCAGTGGAAACTGTCGCCCACGGACGTGGCGTCGCTGGACCTGTGGGACGACTACACCGCCGCCAAGGTGGACATGTTCCGTGCCACGGACACCGCGCACGCCCCGTGGACGGTGGTCAAGAGCAACGACAAGCGCCGTGGCCGCCTGGAGGCCATGCGCAGTCTGCTGTGGCGTGTGGACTACGGCAGCAAGGACCCGGGGGCCGTCGGACGGCCCGACCCGCTGATCGTCGGGGCGGCCGACACGCTCCTGGAGCCGGGCGAGGAGAACGCCTCCCTGTCCCCGACCCCGCTCGCCGGCCGTGCGGAGGGGCCCGGTGCCCATCCGCACGGCGAGCGCGGCAGCAGGAGCGGAGGGGAAGGCTAAACGTCCCGCCCGGCAGCGGTGTGCGAGTTGCGGCTTCCGGCCCGGCGCGGGCCCCTGGTCGGGCAGAATGCGGATATGCCTGAGTACCTTGAACTCGACTTGGCCGGCGCCGCATTACGCGTGGAACTGGCCGACGCCGGTGAGCCCGCCCCGGCCCCCGGCGGAACGCCGGAGGCGCCGGATCTTCCCGAGGGATTCGGCAGCACCACACCGGTGGCGCGCGGAGGACGGGCCGCCGCGCTCGCGACGGACGCCCTGCGGACCACGCTCCGGCCGCTCGGAGTACTCCTCGAGGAAGTGCACGGTGCCGTGACGGGCACCGGCAACCCGCCCCAGGAGCTCAAGGTCGAATTCGGCATCCAAATCGGCCAGGATCTCAAGTTGGGCATTGTCGGAACGAACGGCAAGGCGACCATGACCGTGAGTGCGACCTGGCAGCAGGGCACCACCGGACCCGCCGCGCGGTGACGATGGGCTGGTTCCGCCGACGAACGTCGCCGGGCTCACGCACCGCGCTGCTCCGCGACGACGGCGTCGGGGCCGCCGGCGCCGCCGCGCTGCTGTCCCCGCATCGCGTGCTGACATGCGCCCATGTCGTCAACGACGCGCTCGGGCGCGACCTGTTCAGCACCGATCGGCCGAAGCCGGATCGTGCGCTCGACATCGCCTTCCACGGCTCGGGCACGACCGGACGCGGTACGGCCCGGCTGGCGCTGTGGCTGCCCCCTCAGCGGCGAAGCTCGGCGATCGTGTGGGACGGCGACCTGGCCGTCCTGGAGCTGGACGAGCCCGCCCCCGACTGGACCAGACCCGTGGTGTGGCGAGAGATGGCTGAGGGGCTGGAACTGCGTGCCTGGCACGGCGGCGGTGAGTCCATCACCTACGCCGACGTCGTGGTCGGCCTCGCGGACGACGGCCACTGCTACGTGGACGGGCGTCTGGAAGGCGCCGCCATCGGGCCGGGATACAGCGGTGGGCCGCTGTGGGTCGCGTCCGACTCGACGGTCGCCGGACTCGTCGTCGCCCAGGTGATGCCGGACCGGTCGCCGCTGGGGTCCCAGTCGACGGTCCGCCGCGGTTGGGTGCTGCCGTGGCAGTCCGTACGGGACGAGCTGGCGCGCGCCGGGGCGGGCGACATACTCGGCGAATGTGCGGTCGTCTCACCGGGCCGGGACAGCCCTCAGAAGGCGTCCGGCACATCGCGGTTGCTCGTCCCCGCACTGCGAGCGCTGCTGGACGACCCGGTCAGGCGCGCCGACCACTGCCGTGTCCTCGCCGCCGGCATCGGCTGCGCGCCCCCGCCTGACGACGCCCCGTCGGCTCCCGCGCTGGACGAACTGGCGACACTGCTGCTGACCGAGGACCGGGCGATGGCCACGCTCTCCGAGTCGCTCGCCCCCACGGTCCGCGAACACCCCGGGGGCCGGCAAGCGCTGAACGGCCTGCTGGCCCTCGGCCGCGTGCAGGAGAACGTCCGGTTACTGTCCGTCGACGAGCACCAGCAACTGCTGGCCGCCCTCCGTAAGGTCACCGCGGCCGACCCCGCGCTGATTCCCCGCGCCGCCCGGGAGGCACTGCGGTTCTTGACGTTGCCCGGTCCACTGGCGTGCGCCGCCCGGCTCCCGGAGGCGGAGATCGACGGGGTTGTGCTGAGCCTGGAGGACTGTCCCGACGGCCCCGCCCCGGACGCCGGTTCCTCCCCCGTGCCTGCCCTGCTGAGGCTGGCGGCGTTCGTGGCGGCGGCAGCCGGAGCCGACTGCTCAACAGCGCTGCACAACTGGTGCGACCGGGTGGCCGGCCGGCTGGGCATCCCCCGCGCCGCCCTCGCGGAGCGGCGAGCCGATGCGGCGGCCTGGGCATCGCACCGGCCGTCACCGGTCGCCCGGATCGTCACCCGGCTGTCGGAGGCCGGACCGGACGCCCCGGGACACTACCGCTGCGCGATCCGGCTGATCCGCGGGGACGGTTCGACCACACCGGTGGCCACGCCGAACGGGCCGCTGTCACCGGAGGACATCGGCCGGCTCATACGCGACACGGCGGGCGACTGCCCGGACGCGGGAGACGACCCGGCGACTCGGGTCGACGTCGTCGTCGGACGCGACGGCCTGCAGATCCCCGTCGATGCCTGGGACACCGGCGACGAGTTCGGCGATGCCTTCCCCGAGCTGCCGGAACTCGGTGAGCTGCGGCTGCCGTTGGGCACCCGCTACCAGGTGGCGCTGCGCTGTCCGGACATGCGCCGGCGCACCCGCGACGGGGAGGGCGAGATGCGCCGGCGCTGGGCCGCCGAAGACCCCGGCGCCCTCGTCGTCGACCAGCCATCGATCACCGCCAGGCAGCTGTTCGAGCAGCTGAAGACGCCGTACCGGAACATCGCGCGGGTCGTGCTGCACGGTCCGCCGCGGCAGCGTGATCCACTGCTCGCCGTCTGCCTGGCCATGGGCGTCCCGGTCGTGCTGTGGGACCGCGCCGCCGAGTCCTTCGAGGACGCGGGCCGACTGGGCGCCATCGACCCCACCGGACCGCTGCACAGACTGCCGCAGCGGCTCCAGGATTTCCGCGCGGCCGTCTTCGGTTCCGCACAGGCATCGCCTGCCAGGCCCGCACTGGTGTGGGACGACGGCGAGCTGGCGCTGCCGGGCCCGCTGGAACTCGCGGACCCCTGACGAGGGTGCCGCACCACCGAGGACGACCCCACGAGCAAGGAGCGGACCACCGATGACGGCCCATGGACACCAGGCGCAGCCCGACGCGGGCGACGGCGGGGAGGGCGACGACTGGCGGCTGTTCCGTGGCGACGGCCGGGCCCGCAGCATCACCTTCCCGACGGCGCCGCCCTGGCGCCGCTTCGACGGCGCCGGTGCGGACGGCCCCCGGCGCGCGCGGCCGTATCTGATCGGTCCGGCGGAGGCTGACGTCGTCAACGCCGCGCTGCTCCTGCGGCGGCCCCTGTTGGTGACGGGACACCCCGGAACCGGCAAGTCGTCCCTCGCACACGCCCTCGCCCACGAGCTGTCCCTGGGCCGTGTCCTGCACTGGCCGGTCAACAGCCGCACCAACCTGCAGGAAGCCCTCTACCGCTACGACGCCATCGGCCGGCTGCGTGAGACGAACATGCGTCGCGACCCGCAGGCCGGGCACCGCGCCGCGGAGGAGGAGCCGGGCATCGGCTCGTACGTGCGCCTCGGCCCGCTCGGCACGGCGCTCGTGCCGTCCACCGTCCCCCGGGTGCTGCTCGTCGACGAGCTCGACAAAGGCGACGTCGACCTGCCGAACGACCTGCTCAACGTCTTCGAGGAGGGCGAGTTCGAGATCCCTGAACTGGCCCGGCTTCCCGAGGACCAGGCCTCTGTACGTGTGATGACCGCCGACCCCGACACCTGGACGGACGTGGAACGGGGCCGCGTGCGCTGCTCCGAGTTCCCGGTCGTCGTGATCACCAGCAACGGCGAACGCGACTTCCCACCGGCCTTCTTGCGCCGGTGCGTGAGACTGGACCTGCCGGAACCGGACGAGGACCGGCTGCGCGCCATCGTCTCGGCGCATCTGGATCCCGAAGGGACCGGCGCCGACGGCGGCATCGAGGACATGGAGGGCTCGGCTGAGCTGATGCGCGCGTTCCTGGCCCGCCGGGCCAGGGGCGAACTCGCCACCGATCAGCTGCTCAACGCCGTGTTCCTGCGCCGCGGCGGGGTCGATCTCGACGCGGAGGGCCTGCTCGACGCGGTGCTGCACCGTCTCGGCAGGACGGTGTAGCCGACGGTGCTGGAGCAGGTCCGCAACGCGCTGTCCGGAGACGACGAGGAACTCTCCGCCGAGGAGCTGCTCGACGTCCTGTGGCTGGCCGCCCGGCTGCCGCCGGCGGCGGCCACCGCACTGTCGAGACCGGCGGCCGGCGCCGTGCCTTCGGCGTCGCCGTCCGGTGGACCGGACATCGGCATCCCCGCCGGGGATGTGGCACATCCGCGCGACCCGTGCAACGAGTCCGGCCCGGCCGAGGAACCGGCCGGGTCCGCGCGTCCGCCCGCACCACGGGAGTCCCTGCACGCGGCCCCGGCTACGTCGAAGCCGCGGGCCACCAGCTCCGACCGGCCCGCCATTCCGGTGCGCGCACCGGGGATGAAGGCGCTGGGCGGCGCCGAACTGCGCCTCGGCCGGGCCCTGCGGCCCCTCAAACAATGGCGTTCGGACGCGCTGCGGACGGAACTCGACATCGAGGCGACGGTCACGGCGATGGCCGAGACGGGCCTGCCGGAGGCTGTGGTGCGCCCCGCCCGGACCCGGTGGCTCGACCTGGCGGTCCTCGTCGACGACGGTGTCTCGATGCTGCTGTGGCAACGGCTCGCAGGCGAGATCAGGGCGCTGATGGAACGCAGCGGCGCCTTCCGCCATGTGCGGGTGCACGGCCTGGACAGCCGCGGCGAGGACGGTCCGCTGCTGAGCCACCGCCCGTTCTGCACCCGCGATGCCACCTTGCCGATGTCGACGGTGCTCGACCCGTCGGGCACTACCCTGGTGCTCGTCGTCAGCGACGGCGTGGGCCGGGCGTGGCGCACCGGCAGAATGCACGCCGCCCTGCTCCGCGCCGCCGCCACCGGCCCGACGGCTTTGGTTCACGTCCTGCCGCGAGAGCTGCGGGCCGGCTCCGGCATCGGCGCGGAGCCCTGGCGGGTCACCACCCGGCGCCGGGGCGCGGCCAACCTGTCCTGGCACATCGAGGATCCGGTGCTGCCGCCGGAACTGGCGCCGTTCGACGGCGTACCCGTGCCGGTACTGGGCACCGACCCCGGTCAACTGGGTGCCTGGGCCCGGCTCGTCGGCTCCGCGGGCGGCAGCGCGGTGCTGCCGCTGCTCACCGCGGCGGGGACGGAGGCCCTCGGCGCCGAGCGGTCCGCGGCCTTCCGCGACGGCACCGGCGCGGAGGAGGCCGTGCTGCGGTTCCGCGAAGCGGCTTCCCCGGACGCGTACCGGCTGGCGGCTCATCTGGCCGCGGTGGCGCCGCTGCCGGTGCCGGTGATGCGGCTGGTACAGCATGCCGTGAGTCCGCCTGCCGACACCTCGCACCTGGCCGAGGTCTTTCTCGGCGGGCTGATGCACGGCGTCGACAGCTCCGACAGCCTGCCGCACCAGCGGACGTTCGACTTCACGGAGGAGACCCGGTCGGTGCTGCTGGGCACCGTTGCGCCGGCGGAGCTGATGCGCACCACACGGGCGGTGACGACACAGCTCACCGAACTGGCAGGGTCGCCGGCCGGTTTTCCGGCCTGGCTGCCCCATGCCCAGGGCCCGGAGCGAGTGCCGGGCAACGACCGCCGGCCGTTCGGCTGGGTGGACGAGACGGTCATGCGCAGGCTTGGGGTCGCCCCGCCGGACAGCGCGGAACCGGACCCGCCGGCATCCGGCACCGAGGAGTGGCGGGCGCTGCCAGCCGGGTTCGAGTTGCGCTCGGACGCCACGGGATGGCAGCGCATGCCAGCGACGGACCCCCGGTTCGACGGCCCCGGTGCCCCGCCTTACGAGGTGTTCGCCGAGCACCTGCCCGGCTGGTCGCGGACGGGACTGTTCCTGGCGCACGACGGCGAGGGCCGCATCCTCATACTGCGCCGCCCGGAAGTACCGTACGGACGCGAGCTGGTGGCCACGGAGGTCACCGCGCTGAAGCGGATGGACGGCGTGTACGCCCCGCGTCCGCTGGCCTGGGACACCGGCTGCGACCGCCCGTGGCTCGTGGCCGAGTGTGCACTCGACGGCCGGACGGAGACAGCGCCGGACCTGTCGTCCTTCGTCGAGCGGCACGGGGAGCTGTACGAGGACGGGCTTCTGACGGTCGCCCGCCAGTGCGCGAACGGCCTGGCCAGGGCGCACCGCAAGGGGCTGGTGCACGGTGCGCTGACAGCTCACACCGTGCTGATCGCCGGCCGTGAGGTGCAGATCTCCGGCTGGACGACCGCGACGGTGGACGGTGATGCCAGCCGGTACGGCGGCCGGCACCGGAAGGATCCCCGCTACCGGGCCCCGGAACTGTCTGCCACCGAGGCGGAGCCGACGCCGGCCGGAGACGTGTACGCCCTGGGCCGTATCCTCGTCGACGCCACGGCGGGCGTCGACGCGGAGCCGGGCTCCCCCGAGGAGCTGGTACTGCCGGTGAGTGCCGGGATCGCCGACGCGCTGCGCGCCTGCCTGGCGCCCGACCCGGCCCACCGGCCGACCGCGCAGCAGCTGCTGGCCACGTTCAACGCGTTGTCCCACGAGCGGGAGCCGTGGAAGCGCCGGTTGACGGTGACCCTCGGGCTCGATGACGACTGGGCTCCGGTCCAGCTCGATCTGGAGAGCGCCGAGCGCGGCGGCCAGGGGCCGCATCTGCTGTGCCAGGGCCGCCCGGCAAGCGTACGCAGGGACCTTCTGCACCGGGTGGTGGAGCAGCTCACGCGGGCCGGCCAGGACGATGTGGAGCTCGTCCTCGCCGACGCCGGCGGTGTCGGCGGACTGGCGCAGTTCGGCGTACGGCTGGGCGGCAATGCCTTTCTCGGGCTGGCGGAGAACCCGATGCGGCCTCTGGCCCTCGCCGAGAAGATCAATAGCGAGGTTATGCACCGCCGCAGACGGCTCGAGAGTGCCACCGCCCATCGCGACATCGGGTCGCTCGAGGCGGCGGCCCGGCGGAATCCGAATGTGCCGCACCTGCCGCGTCTGATCGTGGCCATGGACGAGGTCGACCGGATCCTGCGGCTGTCGCCGGAGCTGCGGACCACGCTGACACGGGCGGCGGAGTCGGGCGGACGGCTGGGGATACATCTGGTGCTGTTCGCCGACGCCCCGGGCCCGAACCGGCTCGACCAGAAATTGATGCGGCACGTGCGCACCCGGGTGGATCTGCTCACCAGACCCGCGTCGACCGGCCGGTACGCCGACGTCCTGCCTGACGGCGCCGTGCTCGTCCACCCGACCGCGCCCGCGCCGATCCGCTTCGGTACGGGTCACGGACCAGCGAGCGAACAGCCACCGCCTGCCGGGCGGCGCTGACTTGCCGACCCAGCGCGCACCAGACGTCGACCGGGCCGCGGAAGACTTCTGGTTCGCGCTGGGTCGGCATCGCCCTCCCACTCCGCGCGGCCGGCCGGCTCACGCGGGGGTCCTCGCGGGACTGCGCGGGCGGTGCCGCGGTGGCCCGCGGGTGCGCTACGCCTGGGCGATCAGACGGTCCACCGCCGCCGTCCCCGAGGTGTAGCCGGCGGACATCGCCGCCGCGGTGGGGCCGGGGCCGGCGGACGGGGCCGGTGCGAGGGCCCCGGCGGCCGGGGGCTGCTGGGCGGAGGGCTCGTGGGCCAGGGCGAGCGGCGCGTTCTCGCGGGGCAGCGGCTGCGGCTGGGCCGTGCTGCGGGCGGTGCTCTGTGCCGGCACCTGGGCGAGCATGGGGGCGGGCCGCGGTGCCTGGGCGTGGGGCTGCGCGGCGGGCTGCGGCTGGGACCGGGACGCGGACGGTGCCGGCGACGGGGACGGGGACGGGACCTGCGCCAGCATCGGCTTCGGCGGTTCCGGCGCGGGCGCGGGCGTCGGCGCCGACCGGACCGGGCCGCCGTACAGCACCTGTTCCATCGCGGTGACCAGGCGGGCCACGTCGTGCTCGGGACGGACCACGAACCGTACGAACCGGCTCGAGCTGCCGATCTTGTTGCCGCACTCGCGTACCAGGACGCCGTGTTCGGCGAGCAGCCGGTCGCGCAGGACGGCGCCGTCGGCCCCCTCCGGGAGGCGTACGTACACGAAGTTGCCCTGCGACGGGTAGACCGTGAGACCGGGCAGCCGGGAGAGGTGCCAGATCATCTCCTGGCGGTCGCGGCCCACTTGCCGCAGGCTGTCCGCGTACTCCTGGCGGTGCTCGTGCAGCATGAACACCACGGTCTCGGCGAAGGAGTTGAGGTTCCACTTCGGCAGCGCGGCCCGGACCTTCCCGGCGAGGGCCGGGTTGGCGACGAGGTAGCCGAAGCGCACCCCGTGCAGACCGAAGTTCTTGCCGAGGCTGCGCAGCACGATCACATTGGTGCGCAGCACCGCCTCGGCCGCGACGCTGGTCTCCTGCCCCTCGTCGGCGAAGTCGAGGAAGGACTCGTCGACGACGACCAGGTCCAGGTCCTGGAACTGGTCGAGCAGCGAGAGGACCTGCTGCTTGGGCAGCAGGCCGCCGTCGGGGTTGTTGGGGTTGCAGACGACCGCGACGCGCGAGCCTCTGGTCCGTACGAACTGGACATAGGAGGCCGGGTCGAGGGCGAATCCGCGCGCTTCCGGGAGCAGCAGCATGTCGACCCGCTTGCCGGTCTCCATCGGCTGGTCGGTCCAGCGGCCGAAGGTGGGGACGGGGACGGCCAGCGACTCGCGGACCAGCAAGTGGTCGATCCAGGTGATGAGTTCGGTGGAGCCGTTGCCCATGGCCACGGTCTGCGGGTTGAGGCCGAGCAGCCGGCAGAGCTCGGCGCTGATGGTGTCCGCGCCGCTCGGGTAGTACGTCAGGATCTCCCGGAGCCTGCTGCCGAGCCGGTCGAACATGGCGGGGGTGGGGAAGTACGGATTGCACGGGATGCAGAAGTCGACGATCTCGCCGGCGGCGCCGCCGCCCGCCCGGTTCAGCGTGAAGTACGACGGGCTGTGCGCGGTGGACGCGCGGAAGAGCGCGGTGACGTTGCTCCCGTTGCTGCCGTTGCTGACATCGCTGCCGGCCAAGACGTGCCTCCCCTGCGAGCTGGCGGCCCGTGCGGATCCGCACGGGCCGCCCACAGGTACGGACGTCGTCCGCCCGTTGTTCAAGGGCGGCGGCCCCCCGGCCGGGCGGCCCGTCAGCAGGCCGCGCACTGGATCGCCCCGCCGTGCCTCCGCGGCGGCCGCCGGCCGTGGAGCAGCAGGTAGAAGCGCTCGACCGACTCGCCGGGACCCTCCTCGAACCGCTTGACGACCTTGCCGAGCGGATTCCACACCCGCCCGTCCGGCATCCGTACCCCGACGGGCTGGCCGAACAGCTCCCGCTGCCCGTCGTCGAGGTCCACCCACCTCGCCCCGGCGCGTCTGACCATCACCTCGCCGGTGTAGGCGCCGAGTCCCCGGAGGAAGTGGTCGACGCCCCCGCGGCCCGGTCTGTTGCGTCTGAGTCCGTCGATGACGAGGTCGACCAGTCTCAGGCTTGTCACGGTGTAGTCGAGCGGCAGTCTGCTGCGCTCGCTCATCTCGGTGACGAACCCGGCGGTGTAGCTCTGCATGCCTCTTGCGTCAGGCAGTTCTGCGGCACTCTCTTCCACGGCACCCGCCTCTCCACGACGTTGGACTCGCACTTCCCAGCGGAAGCGGAGGCCGTGGCGTCACGGACCGAACGGGTGACCGTTGTCACAAGCGGAATCCACGGTTGCCGTACAACCGTGGCAGCCGCGCGGCACTCGCCCTCGCCGCCTGCCGGGGAGGCTTACTGCCGCGCCGGCTTGTACCCCGGGGCGCGCCTGTCGCCCTGGCCGCCCCTGGCGGCGCCGGCGCCCGGCGGCACGGCGGCCGCGGTGTTACTCCTGTCCGGCGTCGACGTGGGGCGCTGTTCCGCGGGGTCGGGGCCGGGGTCGGGCGGTCCGTCCTCCAACAGCCGTGCGCAGTACGCCTCGACGGCGTCCGGGCCGCCCGCCGCGGCTTCGAGGCGCTCACGCACGGCACCGTCCAGGGCCCGGCCCTTCCCCGCCCCCTTGGCCGCCGAAGCCGCCTCCGTCGCCTGCGCCGCTTCGTACGCGCGGCAGTGGGCCGCCCGGTGCTCCGCGGTGGTCGGGCCAACCGCGTCCGGGGTGGTGGCGGGCAGGCCGGCGGACCCGGTGGTGGCCTGCGGCGTCGGGGTGGCGGTCGCATCCGGGTCACCGGACGGGGTGGAGGTGCCGGCGGCCGGGCCGGGCCGCTCGGCGGGCGAGGTGCCGAACGGGGCGGGTATCGCGCCCGACGCCATCGCGACGCCGCCGAGCAGGACGCCCGCGGCGAAGGTGCCGAGCCCGGTCCTGATCCACGGGGCGCGCGTCCGCCGCTCCGCGGGACGCCAGTCGTCGTCCGGCCGGGTGGGCAGGCCGAGGGCCCCCTCGTCCCGGGCCGCACGGAAGGCGGCCACGGCGTCCTCCGCGCCGCGCGGGGCGAGGGGCTCGGGGCGGGCGGCCGCGGCGAGCACCTCGTCGAGCGTGGGCGGCCGCTGCCCGGGCCGTGGCTGCGGCTCGGGCTGCGACTGCGACTGCGGCTCGGACGGCGGTCGCCGCTCGGCACCGGGCCCCACGGCGCCTCCGGATCGGTTTTCGGTCATCTCGCATCTCCCAGCGAAGGAGAGTCCGAATCTGTCACACCTTCGGACGCGAGCGATGCCAGGCACTTCTCCAGCCGCCTCAGCCCGCGGTGCGTGGCGGAGCGCACCGCTCCCGGCCGCTTTCCCAACACCCGTGCGGCGGCCGGTCCGTCGAGGCCGATGACGGTCTGCAGCAGCACCGCCTCGGCCTGCTGGCGGGGCAGTTGCGCGATGAGGGCCAGCGCCTGCCGGGTGGAGACGGTCTCGAAGGCCTCGGCCGCCGTGTCCTGACGGGCGGGCAGCCCGGCGAGATCGCTCTCGAGGAGCGTGCCGCGCGGGCGGCTCCTGACCCGGCGCAGATGGTCGACGGCCCGGTTGCGCGCGATGCTCGCGGTCCAGGCTCGGAAGCCGGCGCCGTCACCGCGGAAGCGCCCGAGGTCGCGGGCTATTTCCAGCCACGCGTCGGAGGCGACGTCCTCCGCATCGTCGCCCACGAGTCCGCGCAGATATCCGAGGAGCGGCGGGTGGACGATCCGGTAGGCCGTGGAGAAGGCGGCCTCGTCGCCCTGTTGCGCGCTCGCCACCGCATCGCCGAGCTCTTGGTCGTACGCCTCCGTACGCCGGCTGCCCCGCTCCTTGCCCACCCGGTCCTCTTCACGCCGGCGGCACGGGCGTCCGTGCCATGCTCATGCCCTCTCTCCATTCAGCGTCATCACTCTCGGAAATGTCACAGCTGACATACAGACACCAACTGGCTTACCAGGCAGCCGTGTTGACGAATCATGTCCCTACAGACCGACGACCGTGACCTCGGTCGCCTTGACCCCGGTCCACACCGGTACGCCTTCCGCCAGGCCCAGTTCGGCGGCCGCCTGCGGGGTGATCTCCGCGACGAGATCCGGCGCGTCGGCGGAGGTCACCAGGACGCGCAGCCGGCTGCCGACGGCGGTGATCTCGCGTACGGTGCCGGGCCAGACGTTGCGGGGGCTGCCGCCGGGGCGTTCCCGGTGCACGGAGACGGCCTCCGGGGCGATGATCGCGAGGACCTCGGCGCCGGGTGTCAGCGGGTCGGCGACGACAAGCCGTCCGCCGCCCGCCAGTTCGACGCCGCCGGCGGCCGCCGTGCCGGGCCAGGCGTTGCGGCCCAGCATCCGCGCGACCCACGGCGAGCGCGGATGGCGGGTGACCTCCGCGGGCGGTGCGTCCTGGACGGCGCGGCCGTCGTCGAGGACGAGCACCCGGTCGGCCAGCGACACGGCCTCGACCGGGTCGTGGGTGACGATCAGGCACACGCCGCCGAAGCCGTCGAGATGCCCGCGTAGCGTGTGGCGCACCTGCGCCCGGGTGGTCTGGTCGAGTGCCGCGAGCGGTTCGTCCAGGAGCAGCAGCCGCGGCCCGGCGGCCAGGGCCCGGGCGAGTGCGACGCGCTGGGCCTGGCCGCCGGAGAGCTGGGCCGGCCTGCGGGCGGCGAGATGGCCGACGCCCAGCCGGTCCAGCCACCG
Organism: Streptomyces sp. NPDC002835; assembly: GCF_053591995.1. Classification (NCBI taxonomy): domain Bacteria; kingdom Bacillati; phylum Actinomycetota; class Actinomycetes; order Kitasatosporales; family Streptomycetaceae; genus Streptomyces; species Streptomyces sp. NPDC002835. The sequence goes on from NZ_JBSFUW010000007.1 coordinate 206,849, forward strand.
CTGGGCGCCGCGCCGCGCCTCGGCGCGCCCCGCGCCCCGGGCCCGCAGCCCGTACGCGGTGTTCCCGAGCGCGCTCAGGTGCGGGAAGAGCGCACCGTCCTGGGGGACCCAGGCGACCCCGCGGCGGTGCGGCGGCAGGGCGGACACGTCGACGCCGCCGAGGGTGAGGGCGGCGCGGGCGCGCGGGGTGAGGCCGAGAAGGGCGCGCAGGAGGGTCGTCTTGCCGGCGCCGTTGGGGCCGACGACCGCGATGGTGGTGCCCGGCGGGGCGTCGAGGGTGAGTTCGTCGAAGCCGGTGACCTCGGCGTGCAGCGCCCAGCGTCCGCCCGCGGCGACCGGCGCGGCCTCCGGGCGCGTACGGGCCGGGACGGGGCGCGGAGGCTCCTCCGCCACGGGGGCCGTCCGGCGTGCGGCCGGTGCGCCGCCCGTCCAGCGTCCGCGCAGGGCGACCAGCACCGCCATGGCGACGGCGAGCAGCAGCAGCGACAGGGAGGTCGCCGCCTCCGGTTCCTCCTGGAGCAGCAGATACACCTGGAGGGGCAGTGTCTGGGTGGTGCCCGGCAGATTGCCGGCGAAGGTGATGGTCGCGCCGAACTCGCCGAGTGCGCGGGCCCAGGTGAGCGCCGCTCCGGCGATCAGGCCGGGCAGCACCATCGGCATCGTGACGGTGAAGAAGACCCGTACGGGCGAGGCCCCGAGGGAGGCCGCCGTCTCCTCGTAGCCGGGGCGCAGGCCGGCGAGCGCGCCTTCGAGGCTGATGACCAGGAACGGCATGGCGACGAAGGTGGCGGCGACGACGGCGCCGGAGGTGTGGAACGGCAGCGTGACGCCGAAGGTGTCCTCCAGCCAGGGCCCGAGGAGCCCGCGTCGCCCGAAGCCGAGCAGCAGTGCCACGCCGCCGACGGTGGGCGGCAGCACCATCGGCAGCAGGACGAGGGAGCGTACGAGGGCCTTGCCGGGGAAGTCGGCGCGGGCCAGCACCCAGGCGAGGGGCACGCCGAGCAGCAGGGAGAGGCCGAGCGCCCAGAAGGAGACAACCAGCGAGAGACGCAGCGCCTCGGTGACGCCGGGGCTGGTCAGATGGGCGCCGATGTCCGTCCAGGCGGTCCGGCCGAGGATGCCGGCCAGGGGCAGCAGCAGGAAGGCGACGGCGAGGAGCGCGGGGACCGCGAGGAGGGCGGGCGTACGGGTGCCGTGGACCGCCGCGGCAGCCCGTGGGGAGCGGAGGGCGGGGCGGGTCGTGTCGCGCGGACGCTTCATGGTGCGTTCCTGTGCTGTTTCGGCCGCGGGGGCTACGGCTGCTGGAAGCCGGCGTCCCGCAGGATCTTCTGCGCCTCGGGGCCGCTGAGCCACGTGACGAACGCCTGGGCGGCGTCGGGGTCCTGTGCTGCGTTCAGGGGTGCGGCCGGGTACGAGGCGACAGCGTTGTGTTCGTCGGGGATGTCGACGGCGTCGGTGGTGCCCGCGGCGGCGGTGGCGTCGGTGCGGTAGACGAGTCCGGCGTCCGCCTCGCCCAACTCCACCTTGCTGAGCACGGCCCGCACGTTGGGCTCCTGGGAGACCGGCCGCACGTCGATGCCGCGGGCGTCGAGGATCTGCCTGCTGTAGCGGCCGACGGGCACCTGGGGTGCGGCGAGGACGACCTTGAGCCTGCCGTCCGCGAGGTCGGCCAGCGAGCCGATCCGGTGCGGGTTGCCCTTCTCCACGGCGATCACCAGCCGGTTCCTGGCGATGACGGCCGCCTCGCCGGTCTCTGCCGCGAGGCTCTGCATCGTCTTCGTGTCGGCGGTGACGAGCGCGTCGGCCGGGGCGCCCTGGCGGACCTGGGCGGCCAGCTCCTGGGAGCCGGCGAAGGAGAAGGTGACCTCGGCGCCGGGGTGCGACTTCTCGTAGGCGGCGCCGGCGGTCTGGAAGACGTCGGTGAGCGAGGAGGCGGCGAGCACGGTCAGCCGGGCGGTGTCCGCGCCTCCCCTGTCACCGCCGCCGCAGGCGGCGAGCGGTGCGAGCAGCAAGGCGGCCAGGACCGCGACCGCGGCACGCGGGCGTCCGGTACGGGTGGGGAGCACGGGGCGGCCTCTCAGACGCGGTCGATGTGCACGTTGGTCGACTTCACGCGGGCGGTGGCCCGCATACCGACCTCGAGCCCCAGTTCCTCGACGGCCTCGCGGGTGAGCAGCGAGACGAGCCGGTGCGGGCCGGCCTGGATCTCCACCTGTGCCGCGACGTCGCCGAGCTTGACGGCGGTGACGATGCCCGGGAACGCGTTGCGCGCGGAGGTGTACGAGTCGTCTTCCTCGCCGACGCCGCCCTGGGCGACCTCGACGGAGAACGCGGCCAGGTCGCGGCCGTCGATGAGACGCCGTCCGCTGTCGTCGCGATGGGTGGCGACCCGCCCGGCGTCGGCCCAGCGCCGCGCGGTGTCGGCGCTGACGCCGAGCAGCCGTGCCGCCTGGCCGATGGTGTAGGACTGCATGTGCGCCACTCTAGGGCGCTTGAGCTCGCAGGTACAGCCACTTCCGCCACGTACCCATGGCAGATGCGGCGCGGTCCCACGTATGCGCTACGCGACCGACCCGATGCGGCCGGCCGGGGCGTCCGGCCCGTCGTGGTGGATCGGAGTGTGCGCGCCGGTCAGGGAGACCCCGCTGCCGCCGCGGCGGTTCGCGACGATCTCGGCGCCGATGGACAGGGCCGTCTCCTCCGGCGTACGGGCGCCGAGGTCGAGGCCGATGGGCGAGCGCAGCCGGGCCAGTTCGAGTTCGGTGACGCCGGTGTCGCGCAGCCGCCGGTTGCGGTCCTCGTGGGTGCGGCGCGATCCCATCGCGCCGACGTAGGCGACCGGCAGCTTCAGGGCGAGCTCCAGCAGCGGCACGTCGAACTTGGCGTCGTGGGTCAGTACGCAGAGCACGGTGCGGCCGTCGACCTCGGTCGACTCCAGATAGCGGTGCGGCCACTCGACAACGACCTCGTCGGCGTCCGGGAAACGGTGCGCGGTCGCGAAGACGGGTCGCGCGTCGCAGACGGTGACGTGGTAGCCGAGGAACTTGCCGACGCGGACCAGCGCGGCGGCGAAGTCGACGGCGCCGAAGACGATCATGCGCGGGGCGGGGACGCTCGACTCGACCAGCAGTGTCAGCGGCCGGCCGCAGCGCGAGCCGTCCGCGCCGATGACGACGGTGCCGGTGCGTCCGGCGTCCAGCATGGCCGCGGCCTCGGACGCCGCGGTGCGGTCCAGCTCCGGGTGGCCGCCGAGGCCGCCCTCGTACGTGCCGTCCGGCCGTACGAGCAGGGCGCGGCCCGCGAGGTCGGCGGGCCCGTCGGTGATCCGTGCGACGGCCGCCGCCTCGCCGCGGGCGGCGGTGGCCAGCGCGGCCGCGAACACCTCCCTGGCGGGGGCGTCCGCGTGGACGGGGGTGACGAGGACGTCGATGACGCCGCCGCAGGTCAGGCCCACGGCGAAGGCGTCCTCGTCGCTGTAGCCGAAGCTCTCCAGGACGCTGGTGCGGTCTTCGAGGGCCTGTTGGCACAGCTCGTAGACCGCTCCCTCCACGCACCCTCCGGAGACCGAGCCGATCGCCGTGCCGTCGCCGTCGACGGCGAGCGCGGCGCCCGGCTGCCGCGGGGCGCTGCCGCCGACGGCCACCACGGTGGCGACGGCGAAGCTGCGGCCCTGCTCGACCCACCGGTTCAGCTCTTCGGCGATGTCCAGCATGTCGGTCTCCTTCGGGTGTCGTGCGGGGCGGGTTACTTGACTCCGAGCCAGCCCTCGATCGGGTGCAGCGCGAAGTAGGCGAGGAAGACGACGGACAGGACCCACATCAGCCAGCCCACCTCGCGTGCCTTGCCCTGGACGGCCTTGATCAGCACGTGGGTGATGACTCCGGCCGCGATACCGGCGGTGATGGAGTAGGTGAAGGGCATCAGCACGGTGGTCAGGAAGACCGGGATGGAGGTCGCCGAGTCGTTCCAGTCGATGTGCTTGGCGTTGCTCATCATCATCGCGCCGATGACGACGAGCGCGGCGGCCGCGACCTGGGTCGGGATGACCTGGGCGAGCGGGGTGAAGAACAGGCACAGCGTGAACGCGAGGCCGGTGACGACGGAGGCGAGGCCGGTACGGGCGCCGTCGCCGACGCCGGCGGTCGACTCGACGAAGACGGTCTGGCCGGAGGCGCCGGCCACACCGCCCATCACGCCGCCCGCGCCGTCGATGGCGAGGGCCCTGTTCAGGCCGGGCATCTTGCCCTTGTCGTCGGCCAGGTCGGCCTGCTGGCCGATGCCGATGATGGTGCCCATGGCGTCGAAGAAGCCGGCCAGCACCAGGGTGAAGACGATGACTCCGACGGTGATGCCGCCGACGCTGCCGATGCCGTCGAAGGAGACGTCGCCGAAGAGTCCGAAGTCGGGGCTGGAGACGATGGAGCCGGTGATCTCGGGCGCGTTCAGTCCGCCCCAGGCCGCCTTGTCGAGGCCGGCGAACTGGTGGACGGCCGCGGCGAAGAGCGTGCCGCCGACGATGCCGATCAGGATCGCGCCGGGGACCTTGCGGACCTGGAGCATGAAGATCAGCAGCACGGTGACGGCGAAGCAGAGCACCGGCCAGCCGGTCAGCATGTCGCTGGTGCCGAGCTGGATCGGCTTGGCGCCCGCGATGCCGCCCTCACCGGGCATGGAGGTCACGAATCCGGCCTGGACCAGGCCGATGAGACAGACGAACAGGCCGATCCCCATGGTGATGGCGTGCTTCAGCGCCAGTGGGATCGCGTTCATGATCAGTTCACGGAGACCGGTGACGACGAGCAGGATGATCACGGCGCCGTAGATGACGCACATACCCATCGCGTTTTCCCAGGTCATCTCGGGCGCGACCTGGAAGGCCAGGACGGCGGAGACGCTGAGTCCCGCGGCCAGGGCGAGCGGCACATTGCCGAGGAGGCCCATCACGATGGTGGTCGCGGCGGCGGCGAACGCGGTCGCGGTGGTCAGCTGATCACCGTCGAGCCTGTTCCCGGCCGCGTCGGGGACCGAAAGGATCACCGGGTTGAGAAGGATGATGTACGCCATCGCCATGAAGGTGGTGATGCCGCCACGCACCTCCCGCCCGACGGTCGAGCCTCTCTTGGATATGTGGAAATACCGGTCGAGCCAGGAGCGGCCGGCGGGCTGACGCCGGCCGGCGCCTGCGTCCTCCGCCGTCGTCCTCGGCTCAGTGGACTGCTGGGTCATGGTGCCTACTTCCCAAGGTTCACAGGGGCACCCGCCGAAAGGATTGGGGATGGCGGGATTTGGGATCTGCTGGGCTGCACGACCCGGGGGACGGCCCGAGACTTGCGCTGGAGTACTGCGGTGGTGCGGTGGGGGGTGGTGCTCGGTGGTGCGGTGGTGCTTCCTCCGGGTGCCGCGTACCAGCCGGGGAACAGGGAGGTTCCTGGAGGCATGGCGCGCACCGCCCGGAGCAGTGGGGGACGGAATCAGGTGCCGGTGAGGTGCTCGGGGCGCACCGGCGTCCTGTTGAGCTCCAGACCCGTCGCGTTCCGGATCGCCGCGAGGACGGCCGGGGTGGACGACAGGGTCGGGGCCTCGCCGACGCCGCGCAGCCCGTAGGGCGCGTGGTCGTCGGCGAGTTCGAGCACGTCGACCGGGATGGTCGGCGTGTCGAGGATGGTGGGGATCAGGTAGTCCGTGAACGACGGGTTCCTGACCTTCGCGGTCTTCGGGTCGACGATGATCTCCTCCATGACCGCCACGCCCAGGCCCTGGGTGGTGCCACCCTGGATCTGGCCGATGACGGACAGCGGGTTGAGGGCCTTGCCGACGTCCTGGGCGCAGGCCAGCTCGATCACCTTCACGAGCCCCAGCTCGGTGTCCACCTCGACGACCGCGCGGTGCGCGGCGAACGAGTACTGGACGTGGCCGTTGCCCTGACCGGTACGGAGGTCGAACGCCTCCGTCGGGCGGTGGCGCCACTCGGCCTCGATCTCGACGGCCTCGCCCTCCAGCACGTCCACCAGGTCGGCCAGGACCTCGCCGCCGTCGGTGACGACCTTGCCGCCTTCGAGCAGCAGCTCGGCGGTGGCCCAGGCCGGGTGGTACGTGCCGAACCTGCGGCGGCCGATCTGCAGGACCTTCTCGCGGACCAGCTCGCAGGAGTTCTTCACGGCGCCGCCGGTGACGTACGTCTGGCGGGACGCGGACGTGGAGCCGGCCGAGCCGACCTGGGTGTCGGCCGGGCTGATGGTGACCTGGCTGACGCCGAGCTCGGTGCGGGCGATCTGGGCGTGGACGGTGACGCCGCCCTGGCCGACCTCCGCCATCGCGGTGTGCACGGTGGCGACGGGCTCTCCGCCCACGACCTCCATGCGGACCTTGGCGGTGGAGTAGTCGTCGAAGCCCTCGGAGAAGCCGACGTTCTTGATGCCGACCGCGTAGCCCACACCCCGTACGACGCCTTCGCCGTGCGTGGTGTTGGACAGGCCGCCGGGCAGCGCGCGGACGTCCGCGCCCTCGGTGGACTCCCACTGGCGCTCGGGCGGCAGCGGGCGGGCCTTGACCCGGCGCAGCAGCTCGGCGACCGGAGCGGGCGAGTCGACCGGCTGGCCGGTCGGCAGCAGCGTGCCCTGCTCCATGGCGTTGAGTTGCCGGAGCTCGACGGGGTCCATGTCGAGGGCCTTGGCCAGCTTGTCCATCTGCGCCTCGTAGGCGAAGCACGCCTGGACCGCGCCGAAGCCGCGCATGGCGCCGCAGGGCGGGTTGTTGGTGTAGAGCGCGATGGCCTCGATGTCGACGTCGTCGATGACGTACGGACCGACGGAGAGCGAGGAGGCGTTGCCGACGACGGCCGGGGAGGCGGAGGCGTACGCGCCGCCGTCCAGCACGATCCGGCACTTCATGTGCGTGATCCTGCCGTCGCGGGTGGCGCCGTGCTCGTACCAGAGCTTCGCCGGGTGGCGGTGGACATGGCCGAAGAAGGACTCGAACCGGTTGTAGACGATCTTGACCGGCTTGCCGGTGCGCAGCGCCAGCAGACAGGCGTGGATCTGCATCGACAGGTCCTCGCGGCCGCCGAACGCGCCGCCGACACCGGAGAGCGTCATCCGCACCTTGTCCTCGGGCAGGCCGAGGACGGGTGCGATCTGGCGCAGGTCCGAGTGGAGCCACTGGGTGGCGACGTACAGGTCGACGCCGCCGTCCTCCGCGGGCACGGCGAGACCGGACTCGGGGCCCAGGAACGCCTGGTCCTGCATGCCGAAGGTGTACTCGCCGGAGACGATGACGTCGGCGCGCCTGGCGGCCTGGTCGGCGTCGCCGCGCACGATGGGCTGGCGGTGCACGATGTTCGGGTGCGGCACATGGCCGGCGTGGTGGTCGTCCCGGCCGGGGTGCAGCAGCGGCGCGTCCGGCGCGGTCGCGGAGGCCTCGTCGGTGACGACGGGCAGTTCCTTGTACTCGACCTTGATCTTGGCGGCGGCGCGGCGCGCGGTCTCCGGGTGGTCGGCGGCGACGATGGCCACGGGCTCGCCGTGGTGGCGTACGACGCCGTTGGCGAGGACGGGGGTGTCCTGGATCTCCAGGCCGTAGTTCTTGACCTCGGTCGGCAGGTCGTCGTAGGTGAGGACGGCGTACACGCCGGCCTGGGCGAGGGCCTCCGAGGTGTCGATGGACACGATCTCGGCGTGCGCGACGGTGGAGCGCAGGATCTGGCCCCAGAGCATGTCCTCGTGCCACATGTCGGAGGAGTACGCGAACTCGCCGGTGACCTTGAGGATGCCGTCGGGCCGGAGCGTGGACTCGCCGATGCCGCCCCTGGTCCTCTGGGTGAGGTTGGTGGGTGTGCCGGTGGTCGCCATGTCAGACCGTCGCCTCCTGGTTTCCCTGACGGGCGGCCGCGAGGCGGACGGCGTCCAGGATCTTCTCGTAACCGGTGCAGCGGCAGAGGTTGCCGGAGAGCGCCTCGCGGATGTCCTCGTCCGACGGGGACGGGGTGCGCTCCAGCATCTCGTCGGCGGCGACCAGCAGGCCGGGGGTGCAGAAGCCGCACTGCACGGCGCCCGCGTCGATGAACGCCTGCTGGATCGGGGAGAGCTCGGTGCCCCCGCCGGTCTGCGAGTCGCTGCCCTGCGCACGCCACTGCTGCGCGTTCTGGAGCGAGGTGCCGCAGGCCCCGCCCGGGCAGGACTGCTCGCGCTGCTTGGCGAAGTCCGCCAGGCCCTCGACGGTCACGACCTCCCGGCCCTCGACCTGCCCGGCGGCGACCAGGCAGGAGCAGACCGGAACGCCGTCGAGTCTGACCGTGCAGGAACCGCATTCGCCCTGCTCGCAGGCGTTCTTCGAACCGGGCAGGCCGAGGCGCTCCCGCAGGACGTACAGCAGGCTCTCGCCCTCCCAGACGTCGTCCGCTTCCTGCCGGCGTCCGTTGACGGTGAAATTGACGCGCATCGTTATGCAGCTCCTTCGAGCGGGCGGGCGGTGCCGCGGTACTGCTCCCAGGTCCAGCCGAGCGTGCGGCGGGCCATGATGCCGACCGCGTGGCGGCGGTACTTCGCCGTACCGCGCACGTCGTCGATCGGGTTGCAGGCGCCGGAGGCGAGCTCCGCGAACTGCTTGGCGATCGACGGGGTGATGATGTTCCCGCTCTCCCAGAATCCGCCTTCTCCCAGCGCGGCGTTCAGAAACTCCTCGGCGGCCTTCGCCCGCACCGGGGTGGGGGCGGCGGACCCGATGCCGGTGCGCACCGTCCGGGTCTCGGGGTGCAGGGCGAGACCGAAGGCGCAGACGGCGATGACCATGGCGTTGCGGGTACCCACCTTCGAGTACTGCTGCGGCCCGTCCGCCTTCTTGATGTGCACGGCGCGGATCAGCTCGTCGGCGGCGAGCGCGTTGCGCTTGACACCCGTGTAGAAGTCGTCGATGGGGATCAGTCGGGAGCCGCGCACCGACTCCACCTCGACCTCGGCGCCCGCGGCGAGCAGCGCCGGATGGGCGTCACCGGCCGGGGACGCGGTGCCGAGGTTGCCGCCGACGCCGCCGCGGTTGCGGATCTGCGGGGACGCGACGGTGTGCGAGGCGAGCGCCAGACCGGGCAGCTCCCCGCGCAGGTTCTCCATGATCGCGGTGTACGGGACGGAGGCGCCCAGCCGGACGCTCTCGCCGGCGGTCTCCCACTCGGTGAGCTCACCGATGCGGTTCAGGTCCAGGAGGTACTCCGGCCGGCGGTGGTCGAAGTTGATCTCGACCATGACGTCGGTGCCGCCCGCGATGGGGACGGCGGTGGGGTGCTCGGCCTTGGCGGCGAGCGCCTCCTCCCAGCTGGCGGGGCGAAGGAAGTCCATGAGTGGCTCTCTTCTTCTCAGGCGGGGTCGTTCGTCGCGACGGGCCCGGGACGGCCGGCCCTCGACCTCTTCAGCTGCCGTCGTTCACCGGCGTCGTTCATCTGCTGTTCACGCGATGTGGTCCAGTACACAAGCCACGATCCGGCCGGTGCAGTCACCGAAACACCGAAGGAGTTGGCTGGTCGCCTCCCTCGTCTTGTAGATTCGAACGAAAGGCGGAGATCGGCAACCTCACTGTTTCCCCCTGGAAACCATGGCCAAAGGATCTCCGGCCGGGACCGGCAACAACGAGACAGATCGGCGGCGACACCATGCGGCTGCGCGCACTGCTGGACAACGACGCGCTGGGGCTGCGGCTGCTCGGCGGCGAGGACGAGCTCGACCGCGGGGTCCGGGGCGTGATGACCACAGACCTCCGCGACCCCAGCCGGTACCTCTCCGGCGGGGAGCTGGTGCTCACCGGGCTCGCCTGGCGGCGCACCCCGGAGGACTCCGAGCCGTTCGTCCGTCTCCTCGCGGGCGCCCAGGTCGCCGGGCTCGCGGCCGGCGAGGCGGAGCTCGGGGACGTGCCCGACGATCTGGTCCAGGCCTGTTTGCGCCACCGGCTCCCACTATTTGCTGTGAACGAGTCCGTTGCGTTCGCGACGATCACCGAGTACGTCGTACGGCAGGTCTCCGGGGAGCGCGCGGGTGACCTCGCGGCTGTCGTCGACAGACACAGGCGGCTGATGACGTCGGGCCCCGCGGGCGGCGGACCGGACGCCGTACTGGACCTGCTCGGCTCCGATCTGGACCTGCGCGCCTGGGTCCTGTCCCCCACCGGACGGCAGATCGCGGGCGTCGGCGAGGGGCTGCCGCCCGAGGTCGGCGCAGCGCTCGCCGGTGAACACCTGGCCGCCGTACGCCACGGCCGGCGGGCCCCGCACCGGGCCGTCGCACGGGGCATGACGTACTCCCTCTTCCCGATCCGGAACGTCGGGCGGGGAGCCGGCGCGCCCGCCGTACGGGACGTGCGGGAGGGCGTGCTGTCCGACTGGCTGCTCGCCGTGGAGGCGGACGCCGCGGACTGGCCGGCCGCGCGCCTCGACCTGCTGCAGGGCGTCACCCAGCTGATCGCCGTCGAACGGGACCGGCGCGAGGCGGCCCGTACGGTACGGCGCCGGCTCGCCCAGGAGGTCCTGGAACTCGTCCAGACCGGCGCGGCCCCCGCGGAGATCGCGGCGCGGCTGCGGGTCGCCGCGCCGGTGCTGCTGCCGGGGCTGGGGAGCGCGCCGCACTGGCAGGTCGTCGTCGCCCGGGTCGACTGGGGCGACGACCCGTCCGTCGAGACCGGACAGGTCACCCAGTCCCTCCTCGAGGAGATCCTCGTCGACCCCGCCGCGGCCGGGCAGGACTCCGCGGACCGGATCGCGGTCGCCCACAGCGGCGAGGAGGCGATCGCGCTGGTGCCGCTGCCGGCGGTGAGCCTCGGCGGCCTGGACGATGCCCCGCCCCCGTCGGAGACCGGCCTGCACGCCGACGTGCTGCTGGAGTCCGTACGCGCCCCGCTGACGGCGGGCCTCGCCGACGACGGCCGCCTCACGCTGGGCGTCAGCGCGGCCGTGCACTCCGCGGAGGGCCTGCGCGGCGCCCTGGAGGAGGCCCGCCACGCCCGCCGCGTCGCCGCCGCCCGCCCGGGCCGGGTCTGCGCGGCCGGCCACCACGAACTGGCCTCGCACGTCCTGCTGCTGCCGTTCGTCCCGGACGACGTGCGCCGCGCCTTCACCGCCCGGCTGCTGGACCCGCTGCGCGACTACGACCGCCGCCACCGGGCGGAACTCATCCCCACGCTCGAGGCGTTCCTCGACTCCGACGGCTCCTGGACCCGCTGCGCGGGCCGCCTGCACCTGCACGTGAACACGCTCCGGTACCGCGTGGGCCGCATCGAACAGCTGACGGGCCGTGATCTGTCGCGCCTGGAGGACAAGCTGGACTTCTTCCTGGCGCTGCGCATGAGCTGACGAGGGCGGTCCCGCGTCGGGAGCTTGCACGGGCGTGCTGCCCCTGCCGGGGAGGGCAACAAGTCCCGCGAGCGCGGCCGCTGGGCGGCTGCTCCCCCGAAGGGGCGGTGACGAACAGAATCCCGGCCCACCAGGGGACGGTTCCGGGGCGGCCGGAGACGCCGCGGAAACCCGCTTCGCCGGTACGGCGGCGTCGGAGGGCGGCGCGAACGCCGAACGCCGTTGCGGCGCAACCTGCGTAGAGGGCGAGTGCCGCCCAGGCCCAGCCGTTCACCGGCCACCCTCCGTTCAGGTGGTGCAGCAGGCGCATCCCGGCCGGCAGCCGCACGGGTCTTCCGCGGCTGCGGCCGGGCCGGCGGCCGATGGTGCGGGAGCGGGTGCGCAGCAGCCCTTGCCCTGCCAGGCGTCACGGCCTTCCTTGAGGGCGACGGCGGCGATGACCAGGGCGGCGACCGGGTCGGCCCAGGTCCACCCGAGGGTGGCGTTGAGGACCAGGCCCACCAGGAGCACGGCGGACAGGTAGGTGCACAGCAGGGTCTGCTTGGAGTCGGCGATCGCGGACGCGGAGCCGAGTTCGCGTCCCGCGCGGCGCTGGGCGGCGGACAGGAACGGCATGACCGCCAGCGACAGGGCGGCGATGACGATGCCGGGGATGGATCGCTCCGCCTCCCCGCTGCCGGCCAGCGCCCGGACCGCGTCGACGCCGACGTAGGCGGCGAGCGTGAAGAACGACGCGGCGATGATCCGCAAGGTGGTCTTCTCACGGGCCTGCCGCACGTCGTGGTCGCGCGCGGAGAACTGCCAGGCGACAGCGGCGGCGGAGGAGACCTCGATGACCGAGTCCAGTCCGAAGCCGATCAGCGCGGTGGACGACGCGAGCGTCCCGGCGGTGAGGGCGACGATCGCCTCGATCACGTTGTAGGTGATGGTCGCGGCGACCAGCAGGCGTATCCGGCGGGTGAGCGCGTCACGCCGGGCCGGGGACGGCCCGGTGGATGCCACGGTCATCAGCAGCACCCGTTCTCGTCCGCGTCGGCACAGGTCCGGTCGGCCTCAACGGCCACCACGGCGCTCCGCAGGTCGTCGAGTGCGTGACCGAAACGCTCATCGGCCAGCTCGTACCGGATGCGGCGCCCATCGGGAACGGTGACCACCAGACCGCAGTCCCGCAGACACGCCAGGTGGTTCGAGAGCCGGGTACGGGAGATTCCGAGCGCATCGGCGAGATCGGAGGGGTAGGCCGGGGCTTCGCTCAGGTGGAGCAGGAGCCGGCAGCGGATCGGGTCGGCGAGCGCACGGCCGAACCGGGCCAGCACCTCGATGTCGGAGGCAACAGTCAGCACGCCGTGACAATACATGAGATCCTGAATTCAGGAAACCGTGAACCATGGCCGCTGCTTTTCGTGAACACCGGCCCACAACTCAAGGGGCTCCACCGGAGCCTCCGCGTCACCGCGCCAGAACGCGCGCGAACACGCCCCCTTCCCCCGCCAGTTCGTCCCACCCACCCGTCTGCACCACCCGCCCCGCTTCCGGCACCGCGATCCGGTCCGCGCGACGGATCACCGGCGGGCGGTGGGCCATCAACAGCGGCGTACAGGACGGTGAGCCGTCCCGCGGGGCCGCCGGGACCAGTTCGTCGCCGTCGCAGCAGCGCGGGTCCACCCCGACGGCGACGAACTGGTCCCGCTGCGCACCGACTCGGGCGACGGCCCGTGCACCGCGGCCCGCGATCCGCCGCGTCACACCGTCACCCCTCGCACCCGTCACCCGTCACCCGTCACCCGTCACCCGTAAGGGGCACGGAGAGATTCATCCGGTTGACGCCAACACGGCGGCCCGCGCATACCCGCCGGTCACGGGCCTGAAGGTGCCGATGCCGCCCAACGGCGGGGGTCGGCTCGGCCCGGCGTGCCCCGGCGATGGCGTCCACGGCGACCCGGCCGACCGCCGAAAGATTGTGAATTGATTCACCTGACCTCTTGGCCCGGCGTGCCGATCCGTGCTGAGATGCGGTCCTGACTCAACAGCTCAATGGCGTGCTCGGGGAGGGCAAGTGGCGCATACCGCCATGTCTGGTTCCGGAACCACAGCAGGTGACGATCCACTCCAGACCGCGGTATGGCGGCTGCGTTCGCGCGGCTGTTGGACCGATGCGGCGGCCCTTCTCGCGCCCCGGGCCGCCGAGCCCGCGGCGGCGCTGGAACGGGCGGGGCTGCTGGTCGAGCGGTCTCTGTTCACCTGCGACGGCTGGGCGGAGGCGGAGGACGCGCTGCGCAACGCGGAGGCCGTCGCCCGCGACGACGAGGAACGCGGCGGCGCGGCCAGCGAGCGCGGCCGGCTGGCGTACGCGGCGACCCGCCTCGGGGTGCGGGACCGGGCCGACGAGGCCCGTTCCGCGCTCGGCAGGGCGACGGCGCTGCTCTCGCCGTCCTCTCCGCGGCGCCCGCTGCTGGACTTCCGGCGGGGCCTGGTCTCCGAGCACATCGCGGACGCCCCGCAGGCGGCCCTCGCCGCCTATCAGCGGGCGCACGCCGGCGCGCAGGCGCAGGACGACCCGCTGCTGCTGTCGTTCACCTGGCAGCAACTCGCCGGACTCGCGCTGCGCGACGGCGATACGGCGACGGCGCGGCAGGGCTTCACGGAATGCCTGCGCATCCGGGAGGAGTTGGGCTATCTGATCGGTACGGCGCCGGCGCTGGCCGGGCTCGCGGACTGCGAGGCGGAACCGGCGGCGAGCCGGCTGCGCGCGGAGGCGTACCGGCTGTTCCGTCTGCTGGGCGGCGTACCGGTGTGGCTGGGCGCGCAACTGTCCCCGGCCGTACCGCCACAGGCCTCCCCGGCCGAGCCCGAGCCCGCGGGCCAGTGAGGACCCGCCGCAGGCAGGGCGACGTCCCCGAGCCGCGGACGCGGTGGGACGAGATCACCACGGGCCTGTGGGTCGGCGGCCATGTCTGGACCGGCGGCGGCCGCCGGCACCGGGACGTGGTCGTGGCCGACGAGTTCGACGTCGTGATCAGCCTCTACACGCGCGAGGGCCACGGCCCCTCGGCCGGGGTCGAGCACCATGTCGTACCCATCCCGGACGACTGGCTCACCGCCGAGGAGATCGACCGGGTGCGCCGGGTGGCGCTGACGGCCGCCGACGCCGTACGGGCGCGGCGCCGGGTCCTGGTGCGCTGCTACTCGGGCTACAACCGCTCCGGCCTGGTCGCCGCCCAGACGCTGATCGAACTGGGCCACGACGCGGAAGGCGCGATCGACCGGGTCAGACTGCGGCGCTCCCCGTGGGCGCTGCACAACGCGGCGTTCGAGCAGTATCTGCTGACGGGTCTGGACATCGCCTCGCTGCTGTCGGGCCTGGAGCCGCCGCCCGCGGGCTGATTCAGACCGCCCAGCCGAAGACCCGCTCCGGGTTCATGGCGACCAGCACCAGGACTACCGCCACGCCGACCCAGACGAAGCCGCGGACCCTGCTGCGCGGCTTCGGCGCCTGCCGGTCGGGCCAGGCCCGCCAGCCGTCGGGCCGCGCCTGCACCGGCTTCCCCCGACGGGTCAGCCGCCGCACCCTGCCCTGCCGCCTGGTGGCCTCCTCGTCGGCGCGCCGCAGCCGCTCCGTGACCATCCGCGCCCGCGCGGACGGCTCCTTGGGCGCGGCGAGCCGCGCGGGCCCCTCGCTCTCGAGCTGGAACTTCGCCCACTCCTCGTCGGGTATGGACGACTCCGGCGACTCCGCGGTCATACTTCCCCCTCAACAGGACAACCGGCGCCACAGATTAGTGCAGCCCGCTCCGCTGCCCGCACCCGGGACGACCCATCGAGGCCGGCCCTAGCGGGGCCGCAGCGCGATCAGTGTGTCGTCCGTGCCGACGCAGAGCGTGCCGGCCGGTAGGACCGCGACGGCGCGGACCGCCGGACCCGGGCGGAACGGCAGCGCACGGCGGGCCCCGGGGAGGTACAGCCGGACCAGACCGTCCGCCCAGGCGACCGCGAGGGCGGGGCCGGCCGGTGTCGGCCCGGTGTGCAGGGCGACGACCGGGTACGGGCGTTCCGCCACGGGCGGGCGGTGTCCGGCGGCGCCGGGCGACCAGCGGTGGACGGCGCCGTCGCCGCCGCCGCTGTGGACGGTGAGGGCGGTGAGGGCGGCCGCCTCGGCGGTGGCCGACAGTGCGGTCACCCGGCCGGAGTGCAGCGCCGCCTGGTGCAGGCCGTCGAAGCCGAAAGCGTGTACGGAGCCCATCCGGTCGCCGACCAGCACGGTGTCCGCCGCGGCGGCGAGCGCCGTGCCCGGATGGCTTTCGAGGGTGGCGGCCACGGCCTTCGTCAGCGGCGTCTCGGTGCCCCCGTGCCGGTGGAGGCGGCCCCGCTCGTCGAGCAGCAGCCAGGTGGCGTCGTCCAGCGCGGCAACCGCCCTGGTACGGGCGGCCGTCGACAACTGCGGGACGTCCTCGTCCAGGGTGCGTACGCCGCCGGCCGGGTCGGCGACCACCAGGGCGTCCGACGTGACGGTCAGCGCGGCGACCGGGCACGGCCGGGACCACTCCAGGGCCCACGGTCCCCGCTCGGACAGCCGGGCCAGCGCCGCGCGTACCCGTGGTTCGGCGTCCGGCGGCAGGGCGGCCAGCAGGACGAGGGCGCGCCGGACCGGGCCCTGGTCGCGGATCAGTGACTGGCCGGCCCGCAGCCAGGCGGCGCGCAGACCGCCGTGCTCGTCCGTCGCGGTCTCGTACGCCGAGGTGACCCGGGCGGGGTCGGCCGCGCAGACGGCCTCCGGGTCGGTGAGGTCGGGCGGCCGGTGGTCCTCCGGCTCGTCGGCGGGAGTCTCGACGATCACCCGCAGGTGGCCGAAGCCCCGCAGCAGGGAGACCAGTTCGGCCGTCTCGCCCGGGTCCTGGCCGGCCGGCGCGAGCCGTACGGTGCGCGGCGCGCCGGACAGCAGGGCGGACAGCAGCCCGGCCGGAGTGCTGGCCACGACGCCGAGCTGGTTCGCCACCGTCCATACCGTGCCGCGCACGTCGTCGTCCCGTCAGTGTCCGAGGGTTCGATGGTTCAGGCGTCCGAGCCCGCGAAGTGCTCCCGGACCAGCGACCGGACCACTGCCAGGTCCTGGGCTATCAGGGCCTCCAGCAGGGCCGTGTGCTCCGCCGCGTCGGCGATCAGGTCGGCCCGGCGGGTGGCGGGGGCGCTGGTGAGGGGCCACTGGGAGCGCCGGTGGAGGTCGTCCGCGACGGCCAGCAGCTGTTCGTTGCCCGCGAGGGCGAGGACCGCGCGGTGGAAGGCGCGGTCGGTCTCGGCGTAGCTCGACCGGTCGCCGGTCGCGGCCGCGGCGGCCGTCGCCTCGGCCAGCGGACGCAGCGAACGCCAGCGGTCCGCGGGGACCGTGCGGGCCAGCCGGAGCATGACGGGCACCTCGATCAGGGCGCGGACCTCGGCCAGTTCGGCCAGTTCGCGGGCGCTGCGCCGGGTGACGCGGAAGCCGCGGTTCGGCACGACCTCGACGGCGCCCTCCATGACGAGTTGCTGCATCGCCTCGCGCACGGGCGTCGCGGAGACGCCGTAGCGCTCGCCGAGGACGGGCGCCGAGTAGACCTCGCCGGGCACCAGGTCGCCGTCCACGAGGGCGGTGCGCAGGGCGTCCAGGATCTGGCCGCGTACCGAGTGGCGCTGCACGAGGCGGGGGGCGGGCGGCTCGCTGTGGGTGTGTTCGCCGCGGGCCTGTTCCTGGAGCGCGGGACGCCCCTGGGCGGGGACGCGGGCGGACCCGTACGGCTGCGGGAGAGGGAGGTCGCGCGTTCTGGCCTGCTCCACTCGAGCCCTCCTCCGGCAGTCGGCCTGGCCCCGTTCGCGGATGCGGGGCCCTGAGTGCACGATAGGCGGCCTGGGCCCCAGTTCAAACATCGAATGCATCGGGTAAGGTAAGGCTAACCTGCTAACGATCGCGATTCGGTGGTCCCCGGCATGACCGTTCCTGCTCTGCTGTCCGGCCTCACCTCACCGGTGTCCGACGCCTACGCGCGCCTCGCGGAGGTCTTCCCCGGGCTGCGCGTCACGGAGCTGCCCGAGGGGGCCGAGACACCCTCCGGGGCCGGCTGGGTCGCCGCGTCCGAGCTCGCGGCCGGCGGCGCGGCGCTCGACTCCTTCCTCGCCTGGGACGACGACCAGGTGCAGCGGGACTACGGGCAGCGGGCCCGCCCGGACGTCGTCGCCAGCTTCGGTCTGCACCGGTACGCATGGCCCGCCTGCCTGCTGGTCACCGTCCCCTGGTTCCTGCACCGCCGGGTGCCGAGGGTCCCTGTCGCGGACGTCGCCTTCCAGCGCACGCTGGGGCACATGACCGTACGGGTGCGGGACTTCGCGTGCCTGCCGGACGACCCCGCGGCGCGGCTGCCCGGCGCCCGTGTCGTGCCGGACGAGGAGGCGCTGCGCGGTGAGGTCCGCGCCGCCGTGGCCGAGCACCTCGGCCCCGTCCTCGACGGATTCGCCGGGCCGATGCGCCGCGGCAAGCGGGCGCTGTGGGGGATGACGACGGACGAAATCGTCGAGGGCCTGTGGTACATCGCACACCTGCTCGGCGAGGAGCCGCGCGCCGTCGCGGAGCTGGAGCGGCTGCTGCCGGGCGCGACCAAGCCGTACGTGGGCACGGCCGCGTTCCGCGAGCTGACCGGTCCGAACGGCGAGCGGCTGCCGACCCGCGACCGGGCGAGCTGCTGCCTGTTCTACACGCTGCGCCCCGAGGACACCTGCGCCACCTGTCCGCGCACCTGTGACGCCGACCGGGTGGCGCGGCTGCTGCAGACCGCGTAGGCAGTCGCGGTGGATAGCCGCAGTAGGTAGCCGCCGTCATTCCACGCCACCCTTTCGAGTGGCATGCATTCGAACGTAACTCGAAGCTCTCAGCTATCAGTTCGACCAGATCGGCCCTATTGGCGTGCCGGGCCACCCCGTTGGCGTTCTCTTGCGTGGAAAGCCCCTGCGTGTCCCCCGTGTTCGGCCACTATTGCGGCCGAAACGCCCTACCGCGATGCAAGGGACACCGCACATGAGACTGACCGACATATCGCTGGACTGGCTGCTTCCGGGCGCCGTGCTGATCCTGGGAGTCCTGGCGGCGGTGGCGGTGCTCGCGCGCGGCAAGCGCGCCGGTGACAAGGCCCCGGAGGACTCGTGGGAGCGCAGCGAGGAGCGGCGCAGGCGCAAGGAGGCCGTCTACGGCACCGCCTCGTACGTGCTCCTCTTCTGCTGCGCAGCAGTCGCGGCTGCCCTCTCCTTCCACGGCCTGGTCGGCTTCGGCCGGGAGAACCTGAGCCTGAGCGGCGGCTGGGAGTATCTGGTCCCCTTCGGGCTCGACGGGGCGGCCATGTTCTGCTCCGTCCTCGCCGTGCGCGAGGCCAGCCACGGCGACGCCGCCCTCGGCTCCCGGCTGCTGGTGTGGACGTTCGCCGGAGCGGCCGCCTGGTTCAACTGGGTACACGCGCCGAGGGGGTTGGGGCACGCGGGCGCACCGCACTTCTTCGCCGGCATGTCGCTGTCCGCGGCCGTGCTGTTCGACCGGGCGCTGAAGCAGACCCGCCGTGCGGCACTGCGCGAACAGGGCCTGGTGCCCCGCCCGCTGCCGCAGATCCGGATCGTCCGGTGGCTGCGGGCGCCCAGGGAGACCTTCGCGGCCTGGTCGCTGATGCTGCTGGAGGGCGTACGCACCCTCGACGAGGCGGTCGACGAGGTCCGCGAGGACCGGCGGCAGAAGCAGGAGAACCGGCTGCGCAGGCGCGACCGGGAGAAGCTGGAGCGCGCCCAGATCCGGGCGCTCAACCGCCAGCACCGCACCTGGGGCCTGGGACGGACGGACCGCCGGACGCAGCTGCCCGCCCTCGGCCCGGCGGCCGGCAACGGGCAGCAGGCCGGGGGTTCGTCCTCCGTCGTGGAGCCCGTCATAGGCGAGCCCGGACAACTGCCCGTGCGTGCCCGGCCCTCGCTGCAGCCCGTGAAGCCGACCGGAGCAGACCCGCTCACGGTCGACCTCACGGCCGAGGACGACACACAGGCGCTGCCCCGCCTGGACTCCCTGGAACGGAAACTCAAGGACCTCGAGCAGCAGTTCGGCTGAGCAGTAGCCCGGCCGCGGGCTCACCGGGGCGGCCCGGCCTCCGATTCAGGAGGTCAGGCCGCCCCCGCGTGCAGTTCGAACCAGATCACCTTGCCCACCCCTTGCGCGGTGCGCACACCCCAGGCGTCGGCCAGCCGCTCCACCAGGATCAGCCCTCTGCCGCTCGTACCGAGGTCGGCGTTCGGTACGTCCGACACGGGCAGTCCCGCCATGAAGTCCTGGACCTCGACATGGAGCGTGGAATCCTCGACGGTGGCCGTGACCACCGCTCCGTGCTCGGTGTGGATCAGCGCGTTGGTCACCAGTTCGCTCGCGAGCAGTTCGGCCACGTCGGCCGCGTCCGCCCCCGCGGCGCCCTCGTCGGGGTCGGGCCACTTGCCCAGCAAATCGCGTAAAGCGTGCCGCACTTCGGGTACTGCCGTGAGATCCCCGCGACCCAGTCTGCGATGCAGCCGGCCACGAACTCCCGCGCCCCCGTGACGTCCAGTCATCATCCCCCACCCACACGTCGGACGAGCTTCGGCTTCATAACGGTCACCGGATGCATGCCCCGCCCGGGGAGCACCACTCATGTCGATTTCGTCACCCGTCACCGCGCGGGCCCGTCCGGACGGCCCGGCCCACCCCGCGGGCCGGGCCCGACGCGCCCGCGCGGCTACGCCTCCCAGACCGCCACCGCCGTCCGGTCGTCGGCGTAGCCCTTGACCCGGAGCTGTGTGTCGGCGAGGAACTGCGCCATGCCCGGCGGCTGCGGCCCGCCCCAGCGCCCGGCGAGCTCCTGCGCGAGCGCCGCCTCGCCGCGCACCGGCTCGGCGAGACCGTTGCTGCACAGCAGCAGCGTGTCGCCGGGACGGGCGACGGAGGCGCGGAACCGGAACGGTTCGGCCGGCGGGGGCGGCGGGGTCTCGATGTACGGCGCCGCCGGCATGGGGATGTCGAAGTCCATGGTGAGCCGGTCGCCGTCCGGCGTCTCCTCGGGCACGGCGGACCCGAATCCGACGACGGGCGCGCCGGTGACCTCCGACCGGTCGGGGACCGGCGGCTCGAGATCCTGCCAGACGCCGTCACGCAGCCGGAACAGTCCGCCGCCGCCGACACCGAAGAAGACCCGGGTACGGCAGGCGGGGTCGGCGGAGAGCAGCAGGCACCGCAGCCCCGCGGTGTACGCCTCCGGCTCCAGGCCCAGCTCGGTGGCGCGGGCGCGGAGCTTGCCGAGGCTCCGGTCGGTGAGCCGGTGCAGACCGGACTTGAGGTCGCCACGGCGGCCGGCCCTTATGTCCTCCGCGAGCCGTGCGTGACTGCGGCCGACGGCCCCGCCGATCCAGCGGCAGGCGTCGGCGGCGGCAAGATGCGCGGCGCCGGCCGCGCGGTTGCCGCCGGCCACGGCGACGAACACCAGCGCGGCGGGGCCGGTGCCGAAACGCGCGGTGAGCAGCGCGTCACGGCGCGGCTCACCCCGGAACCGCGCGGAGTCGCCCCGCACGGAGGCGGCCCGCAGCGTGTACGTGCCGTACCGGGCGCCGTCGAGCACGGTGTCGGGCACGAGCCGGTCGAGCGCGTGCGCGTCCGCGGCGGGCAGCGCGGTCGGCTCCGCGTCGTACGTCGGCGGCCCGCCCCCGACCGCCCCGCCGCGGGGCCCCTGCCCCGGCACGGAGACCCGGCCGGGGCGGGCCGGGGGCGGTGGTACGGGGGCCGCCGAAGGCGGTGGGGGCGGGGTGGCCGGCGGTGGGGTGGCCGGGAGCCGGGCCGGTGGCGGCGGGGAGGGGGCCTCGTCGCTCGGGCCTGCTCCGTCGCGTACCGGACCGGTCCCGCGCGGGTCGGCCACCGGGCCGTCCGGGAGGGTGGGGGCGCCCCCGTCCGGGGCGCCCGCGCCGGGTTGCGTCTCCTGCACCGGGCCGGCGGACGCCGGCGGCGGGGCGGCGTCGGCGCCCCGCGGGTCCGGCGCGCTCGCCGGGCGCGGCGGTGCGGAGGGCCGCGTTGCGTCCGAACCCGGCGCGGACTCACTGCCCGGCTGCGCAAGTGCGGGCCCGCGCGGTTGCCCGCCTGCCGGCGGCCCCGGGTCGGCGCCCCTCGGGTCCGGCGCGCTCGCCGGGCGCGGCGGCACGGGGGCGTTCCCGCCGGGCGGCCCGGCCTGCACAGGATCGGACGCCGACGACGGCGTAGGGGCGTGCCCGTCACCGCTGCGCGCGGCCGGACGGGGCGGCGGGGCGGGGTGGTCCCACCAGGCCGCGGGGCGGGTGGCCACCGTGTCGGACGCCGAGTCGAAGCGGTCGTCGAGCGTGTCACCGTGCGACGTGGCCGGCGGTCCGGTGTCCGGGGCGGAGTCGTCGTACAGCCTGCCCCACCAGTCGTCCTCGGTAGTAGGCCTGTTGGGCTTCTCCCCCTGCTCACTCATGCCCTTATTGTCGACCTCACCACCCGCCAGAAAACGGGCATTGAAGAAAAGACACCCGCCAAAGGTCCCCGGGCGGCCCAACTCCCCCGGGAATGACGCCCGGCGGACCGTCCTGACCGGCGTGTCGGCGCGCCGGCGTCCGGCGCACGCCATATGCGGACACAAGGTCCCACCGGCCGGGGCCTGTTGGTGCTGCGGTAGCACCCCGTTGGCAGAGAGGCCGCCGGTGCGGGGATGATGTCCGCGGCGCGTCCATGCCGTGGCCGGTTTCCGCCACGCGGCAGACAATCGCAGGTCCGGGGAGGGTTTCGTTGCTTGGAGCGATAGGGCTCGACGAGAAACAGGAGTCGGCGTACCGCGCGCTGGTCGCGCTCGGGGCCGCGGAGATCGCCGATCTCGCACACCGGCTCGCGCTGCCGGAGCCGGACACGGAGCGGGCCCTGCGGCGGCTGGAGCAGCAGGGGCTCGCCGCCCAGTCGTCGGCGCGGACCGGCCGTTGGGTCGCCGCGCCGCCCGGTGTCGCGCTCGGCGCGCTGCTGACGCGGCAGCGTCACGGGCTGGAGCAGGCCGAGCTGGCGGCGGCGGTGCTCGCGAAGGAGTACCGGGCCGAGTCCGAGGAGCCGGACGTCCACGATCTGGTCGAGGTGGTGACGGGGGCGGGCGCAGTCGTGCACCGGTCCGCCCAGCTGCGGCTCGGTGCGACGAAGGAGGTCTGCGCACTGGTCACCGGCAGACCCGCTGCCACCGGCCTGGACGGCGACGCGCAGGAGAACGCCGCGGCGCGGGGCGTGGCGTACCGGGTCGTCGTCGAGCGCGAGGTGCTGACGATGCCCGGCGGGATCGCCGAGCTGTCAGCCGCGTTGGGCCGTGGCGCGCAGGTCCGGGTGGTCGACCGGGTGCCGACGAAGCTCGTCGTCGCCGACGGCGGTCTCGCGATGGTGCCTCTGACGGGCCGCGGCGCCGAGCCCGCCGCGCTCGTCGTGCACGCCGGCGGACTGCTGGAGTCCCTGACGGCGCTCTTCGAGGCGGTGTGGCGGGACGCCCTGCCTCTGCGGCTGGGGGCGGGCGGCCAGGGCGTCGAGGAGGACGCGTACGGTCCGGACGCCACCGATCTGGAGGTCCTGTCTCTGCTGCTGGCCGGGATGACCGACGCGAGCGTCGCCAAGCAGCTCGATCTGGGGCTGCGCACCGTGCAGCGCCGGGTGAAGGGGCTGATGGAGCTGGCCGGTGTGACGACCCGGCTGCAGCTGGGCTGGCACGCGTACGAGAAGGGCTGGGTGGCGCGCGACCTGCACGAACACCTCTGATCCTGCACTCTGGGCATGTGGGCGTGTGGCAGCTGCTGATGGTCGTCGGGGTGATGCTGCTGGGCGTCTGCGGGGTGATCGTCCCGGGTGTTCCGGGGACGTGGCTGGTGTGGGCGGCGATCCTGTGGTGGTCGTTGCAGGTGCAGACCGGCCTCGCGTGGTTCCTGCTCGTCGGTGCGACGGCGCTCCTGCTGCTCGACCAGGTCGTCGTCTGGCTGCTGCCGGCCCGCCGTCTGCGCGGCGTGGGCATCACGCGCCGTATGGCCACGTACGCGGGTCTGGGGGCCGTCGTGGGTTTCTGCCTCATCCCCGTCGTCGGCGCGGTCCCCGGTTTCGTCGCCGGCATCTACGGCACGGAGCGGGTGCGCCTCGGCGGCCACGGTCCGGCGAAGGCGTCGACCCGCACGGTGATGCGGGCGGCGGGCACGAGCGTGCTGGTGGAGCTCATCGGGTGCCTGCTGGTCGTCGGGGCGTGGGTGGGAGTGGTGGTGGCGGGATCGTAGACCCGCCACCACCTCCGGGGCCGGCAGGGTCGTAGGGCCGTCACCACCACCCCCGGGGCGCCGGTCAGCGCAGGCGGCCGCGCTTGGCCTCCATGGCCGCCCGCCCCGCCGCGCCCTTCATCTTCCAGTCGCGCCGGATCTCGGCCCGCAGCCGCGCGTCCGTCTTGGCCACGATCCGCTGGTTCTCGCGGATGAGCTTGCGGTAGCTGTCCAGCCGCCGCTCCGGCAGCGCGCCGTCCTCGATCGCGCCGAGGACGGCGCACCCGGGCTCCGCCTCGTGCGCGCAGTCGTGGAAGCGGCACTGCTCGGCGAGTTCCTCGATCTCGGAGAACACCTGGTTCACACCGGTCTCCGCGTCCCACAGCCCCACGCCCCGCAGTCCGGGGGTGTCGATGAGGACTCCCCCGCCGGGCAGGACGAGCAGGTTGCGGGTGGTGGTGGTGTGGCGGCCCTTGCCGTCCATGTCCCGGGTCGCCCGGACGTCCATGACGTCCTCGCCGAGCAGGGCGTTGGCCAGGGTGGACTTGCCCGCGCCGGACGTGCCGACGAGGACGCTGGTGCCGTCGGCGACGATCGCCCTGAGCACCTCGACGCCCTCTCCCGAGGTGGAGCTGATGGGCAGCACCTGGACGCCGGGCGCGGTGGTCTCGACGTCCTGCACGAGGTACGACAGGCCGGTGACGTCCGGTACGAGGTCGGCCTTGGTGAGGACGACGAGCGGCTGCGCACCGGACTCCCAGGCCAGCGCGAGGAAGCGTTCGATCCGCCCGAGGTCGAGTTCGACCGCGAGCGAGACGC
This sequence comes from Streptomyces sp. NPDC002835, assembly GCF_053591995.1. Lineage (NCBI taxonomy): Bacteria > Bacillati > Actinomycetota > Actinomycetes > Kitasatosporales > Streptomycetaceae > Streptomyces > Streptomyces sp. NPDC002835. Next base: position 231,285 of record NZ_JBSFUW010000007.1, read on the forward strand.
AGATGACGATGTGGTCGATGTTGGTGGCCAGTACCTGGCCCTCCGACCGCTTGGACGACGTCGACCGCACGATGGCGGTGCGCCGCGGCAGCAGGGTCCGTACGAAGCGCGGATCGCCGCCGGGGTCGACGGCCACCCAGTCGCCGGTGCACACGACCCGCATCGGGTCGCGGGGCGTGACGAACTCGGTGTCCGCGCGCACCGCACCCGCCGGGGTGATCAGGTCGCACTGGCCGCGGTCGACCCGCAGGACCCGGCCGGGCAGCAGCCCCTGCGCGGCGTACGGGGCGAACTCGGCCTCCCGGTCCGCGTCCCAGCCGTAGGAGGCGAGCGCGTCGTGGGCGGCGGATTCGGAAGAGGACATGCCGGACGAAGTGGTGAACGACGAGGACATGTTGGACGAAGCGTGGGACAAGGGGGAACCCTTCGAAGGGGTGGCCCCGGCGGCGCGCGCCTGCGCGCGGAGAAATCGAGTGGTGTCAGCCGGAGACCACAGGGGTGGAAACGATGAACTCCTGAGTGCGGGCAGCGCCCGGCGCCGTGACAGTCATCAATGTCCTCACCTCCTGCTTCTTCTCAACGCACCGACGTCCGCCCCTTCCGGAACGGCTGAACAGCACCATAGCCCCACCCCTGGACACGACACCACCGATTAAACGACGGTTACAGCCGGGAGCCCGGGGACAGCCGGCGGTAGTCGGTCCGGGCCTCCTCCTCCAGCCAGCCGTTCACGCTCGCCAGGCCGCGTTCGTTGATCTGCGCGTCGTGGATGCCGATGGCCCGCTCCGGCCGGACCGCACGTACGAAGTCGATGGCCTCGCCCGTCTTCATCCAGGACGCCTGCAACGGCACCATCAAGGTCTCCACCGGGGCGTCGGGCACGTGGAGGGAGTCCCCGGGGTGGTAGAGGCTGCCCTCGACCAGGTAGCCGAGGTTCGCGCAGTCCGGCAGGGTTCCGTAGATGCGCGCGTGCCTGCCGCCGTGCGCCGTGATCCGGAAGCCGGCCGCGGTGAACTGCTCCCCCCGCGCTCACCTCGACGGTGTCGAGCTCGGGCAGGACCGCCCCCTTGGGGACGTGCACCGGAACGCCCAGGCCGGCCTGTCTCGACACGTCGATGTGGTCGACGTGTTCGTGGGTCACCAGCACCGCGTCCGCGCCCCGCAGGGCGCGAGGCTCACTCCAGATGCCGGGATCGATCACCAGGACCCCGAGGTCCTCTCGCTCCAGCCGCACGCAGGAATGGGTGTACTTGGTGAGGCGCATGCGCGTGACGTTACGTTCGGACAACGTGTGCGGCAACGCCTCTACGGACACGGCGAAGGGAGGCCGGCACGCTCGCCGGGCCGATGCCGACGGGCAGCACCACCGCCCCGTCCGCGGCCGCCCGCGCTCAGGCCGTCTCCGGGGCCCGCCGGGTCCGCGTCCATGCGAGAAGGTGGTCCGCCGTCCAGGTGTTGACGACCCGTCCGGCCGGTACGCCGCACTCCTCGGCGCGTTCGCAGCCGATGATCTGCCAGTCCAGCTGGCCGGGGGCGTGCGCATCGGTGTCGACGGCGAAGAGGGCGCCCGCGTCGAGGGCGCGCCTCAGCAGCCGGCGGGGCGGGTCGCGGCGTTCGGGGCGGCTGTTGATCTCCACGGCGGTGCCGTGCTCGGCGCAGGCGGCGAAGACCTGGTCGGCGTCGAACTGCGACTCGGGCCGCTTTCCCCGGCCGCCGGTGATCAGCCGCCCGGTGCAGTGGCCGAGCACGTCGGTGAGCGGGTTCTCGACCGCGCGGAGCATCCGCCGGGTCATCGCGGCGGAGTCCATGCGGAGCTTGGAGTGGACGGAGGCGACGACGAGATCGAGCCGGTCCAGCAGCTCGGGTTCCTGGTCGAGGGAGCCGTCGGGGAGGATGTCGCACTCGATGCCGGTCAGCAGCCGGAAGGGCGCCCACTGCTCGTTGAGCTCGGCCACGACGTCGAGTTGCGCGCGCAGCCGCTCCGCGGTCAGCCCGCGGGCGACGGTGAGGGTCGGCGAGTGGTCGGTGAGGACGGCCCACTCGTGGCCGATCGCGGCGGCGGTGCGGCCCATCTCGTCGATGGGGCTGCCGCCGTCGGACCAGTCGGAGTGCAGGTGGCAGTCGCCGCGGAGGGCCGCGCGCAGGGCGCTGCCGCCACCGGCGAGCGGCTTGCCGGCCTCTTCCTCGAGCCGCCGCAGATACGCGGGGGTGCCGCCGGCGAGGGCCTCCTCGATCACCCGGGCGGTCTTGGGGCCGATGCCCTTCATTTTGACGAGCGTCCCGGCGGCGGCCCGGTCGGCGATCTCCTGCGTCTCGAGACCCGCGAGCGCCGCGGCGGCGGTTCTGAAGGCCCGTACGCGATAGGTCTCGGCCAGCGACCGCTCCAGGAGGAACGCGACCCGGTCCAGCGCCTCCACCGGTTCCATCGTCACCTCCCTGGCCCTACCTCAGGTCACCTCGGCTCAGCCCAGTGAACACCGGCGCCGACGGGCCGTCCAACGCTGGGAGAACCCCGCCTGAACCCAGCCAGACCTTTCAATCAACGGTTCAAGTATTCAGCGACCTCACATTTCGTTGATCAACGACGTTGAACGTCTTTCTTCGGCCGATTCCCTGGGCTACTGAACTGCTGGTCAGCCACCACTCCCCGGTCACCGCCTGCCCACCGGGCGTCACGACACGTGACCGAAACCGTGCGCAGGAGCGCGCGTTCTTCACCATGGTGAGCAAGACTCCCGTCCGATTTCCGAAACACCGATCCAGGGGAGTGTTCGAAATGCGGTACATCGCCAGAGGACTCGCACTCGCGGCCACCACCACGCTGGCCCTCGTCGCGGCACCCGCCGCCGTCGGCAGCGCGGGCGCCGCGACGAGCGGCGCGGAAAGCCTCTACGCACCGTCGGCCCTCGCGCTGACCGTCACGGCGGGGGACGACGCGGCAACCGGTACGGTCCTGCGCGCGGTGACCCTGGGCTGCACGCCCACGGCCACGGGAACCCACCCCGACCCGGAGGCGGCCTGTGCGGAACTGCGTGCCGCCGACGGCCGCTTCGACGCCGTCACCACGCGGGACTCCGGAGTCATGTGCACCAAGGAGTGGGAGCCGGTGACGGTGACCGCGGACGGCGTGTGGAACGGCAAGCGCGTCAGCTACAGCCACACGTTCGGCAACGCGTGCGTCCAGGGCAGCAGCAGCGGCACGGTCTTCGCCTTCTGAGACGCGCAGGCGGGCGGTCGCGGGTTCTTCCCGCGACCGCCCGCCTGTCGGGCGTGGCCCGCCCGCTGCGCTCAGGCGCCCGGCGGCATCCGCGAGGGGCGGCCGGCGCCCCTGGTCAGGAGGTAACCGCCCACACCGGCGAGGGCGGCGAGCAGCCCTCCGACGCCGGTCCACACCCAGCGGTCGGACCACCAGCCGGAGGACCGGTCCAGGGCCACCACCTCCTCGTTGCGCCGCTCTTCGGCGGACACACCCGGCACCAGCGGCTCGGCGAGCGCGCCGTCGACCGCGTACGCGCCGCCGACGTCCTTCGACACCGCCTCGACCTCGGCCGCCACCGGCAGGCCGAGATCCTCCTCGGGGAGAGCGGTCACCGTCAGGCGCACGTAGTAACTGCCGGGCAGCGGGTCGTTCGACCACGGCTCGGCGAGCGAACGCACCGGCCGCAGGGTGCACGACAGCTCCACGGAGCCGGCGTCTGCGGCGGCCGTCCGGGCCTGCATGCCGTACATGCATGCCTGGCGGCGGCGGAGCCCGTCGTAGACGTCGATCCGCCACGTCGAGGCGCCGTGCCGCTGCGCCGACTCGGGCAGCGTGACCCGGGCCCGCACGGTGGGCCGTTGCTCGGCGTCGGCGGGGAACACCCAGTACAGGTAGTCACCGCTGGACGCGTTCGCCGTGGCCTTCTGGTCCTGCTCGATGGGGGTGGCCGTACGGAAGGTGGTGCCGGCCTCCGTGGGGGCGCCCTCGTCCCCGCTCGGGCTCGGCGACGGGTCGTCCGCGAGGGCGGCGCCCACCGGGCCGAGCAGGGCGGCGGCGGTCAGCGCCGCTGCCGTCAGTACGCGTACGACACGCATCAGTTGGTCCTCCATACGGCGACACGCCAGCGCGAAACCCAGCCCCAGAGCAGCCCGGCGACAAAGCCGGTGAGCACCAGGAAGCCCAGCAGCCACCAGCCGCGGCCGAGGCCGAACGCGGCCACGTCCGAGGCCTCCTCGGGTGCGCCGACCAGGTCGACGGTGAGCTCGACGGGCATGCCGGGCTCGGTCTTGACGGCCGGCGGCGCGGAGAACGAGTTGCTCACCTGCAGGCACACCGTCTCCGCGGCCGGCCTGACGCTGTCGGCGTCCTCGAGCTCCGGCTTCGGGTAGCGCAGACCGGTCGAGACGAGGTCGGTACGGCCGTCGCCGGCCTCCGAGCCCCGTACGATCTCCCGGCCGTGGACGGTGACGGCGCGCAGCAGTACGCCGTAGTCCTTGTTCACCGCGCGGTCGGCACCGATGCTCACCGAGGCGCGCAGCTCCTGACCGGGCAGCACGTCGACCCGGTACCAGCGGTGCTCGCCGAACTTCTCCCGGTCCGTGTAGAGACCGGGCTCCAGCTGCGGCGCGTCGGCGCACTGACCGGCGCCCTGCGTGGCCACGGGCGTGACCACCGGGTCGGCGGCGCGGTCCACCAACTGGCTGACGCGGTCGGACAGTTCGTCCGTGTGCTGTACCGAGGTGTACGTACCGCCGGTCGCCTCGGCGATGCACCTCAGCTGCGCGCGGGTCTTGGCGTCGGGCACCAGGCCGAGCGTGTCGATGACGAGGTGGATGCCCTTGGCCGCGATCTCCCGCGCGATCTCGCACGGGTCGAGGGGCGCGCAGGTGTCCTCGCCGTCGGTGATCAGCACGATCCGGCGGGTCGCGTCACCGCCCTCCAGGTCCTCCGCGGCGCCCAGCAGCGCCGGGCCGATCGGCGTCCAGCCGGTGGGCGCCAGCGTGGCGACGGCCGTCTTCGCCTCCGTACGGTCCAACGGCCCCACCGGGTAGAGCTGCCGGGTGTCCTTGCAGCCGCGCTTGCGGTCCTCGCCGGGGTAGTCGGCGCCGAGCGTCCGGATGCCGAGCTGTACCTCCTCCGGCACGGCATCCAGTACCTCGTTGAACGCCTGCTTCGCGGCGGCCATCCGGCTCTTGCCGTCGATGTCGCGGGTCCGCATCGAGCCGCTGACGTCCAGCACGAGCTCGACCTTGGGGGCTTCCTCGGTCGCCGGTTCGTCGGCGACGGCGGGGGCCGGGGCGAGCCCGGCGATCAGCACGGCGAGCACGGCGAGGGCGCCGGCCGCCGGCCATCTTCTTGTGATCATCGGCGGATCGTATTGGCGATCCCCCACGTATCCAAACCGAGCCCCCCAACCCCCACCGCCCGGGCCGGGGTTACGCCTCGGGGCAGGGCCGGGTCCGTGCGCCGGCGTCCGGGCCGCTCCAGCCTGTGGTTCGTGATGATCCGTGAGGCAGAGTGGGGGCATGCCTGCCTACGAGACGATGCCCTTCCGCCTGGAGACCGAGCGGCTGATACTGCGGCCGTGGGTCGAGTCGGACGCCGCCGAGTTCTCCGCCCTGCTCTCCGAACGCGGCGACGGGACGCCCACGGTTGAGCACATCCGGACGGCCATCGCGAAGCTGCTCACCGCGACGGCGACGACGGGGATCGCCCTGCTGCCCATACAGCGCCGGGACGAAGGGGACTTCATCGGGTACTGCGGGTTGATCATCGGCCGCTCCACCCTGGAGGAGCCCGAGATCGCGTACGAGTTGTTCCAGCGCGCGCATGGGCGTGGCTACGCCACCGAGGCGGCCCGTGCGGTGCTCGATGCCGCTGTGGCGACCGGGCGGAAACGGCTCTGGTCGACCGTCGCCACGTGGAACGCACCGTCGCTCCGGGTCCTGGAGAAGCTCGGGTTCGAGCGGGATCACGTGACCATGGAGGACAACGGGGAAGTCGTGTGGCTCACCCGCTCGTTGCCCTGACGCGGGGTCGTGGGACGGGGTGTCCGCAAGCCGCCCCCGGCCCGGTCAGCCCTTCGTCGCCGACGCGTGGGTCGTGTCCGGGGAGGGAGGGGACGGCGGGGTGGCGGGAGACGGCGGGTTGCGGCGGAGGAGGCGGCGGGCCAGGGGTTCCGTGAAGCGGGCCGTCAGCGGGCCGACGATGACCAGGATCAGGACGTACGCCGTCGCCAGCGGACCGATCCGCGGTTCGACGCCCACCGCCAGGCCCGCGATGACGATCGAGAACTCGCCGCGCGCGACGAGCGCCCCGCCCGCCCGCAGGCGTCCGCGGGGGCCGATGCCCGCGCGGCGGGCCGCGTACCACCCCGTGGCGATCTTCGTCAGGGCGGTGACGAACGCGAGGATCAGCGCGGGCACGATGACCGGCGGAATGGCCGCGGGGTCGGTCGACAGACCGAAGAAGACGAAGAAGACCGCGGCGAACAGGTCACGCAGCGGCGCGAGCAGATTGTGCGCGCCCTCGGCGACCTCGCCGGAGAGCGCGATGCCGACGAGGAACGCGCCGACGGCGGCGGACACCTGGAGTTCCTGCGCGATGCCGGCGACGAAGAGGGTGAGGCCCAGGACGACCAGGAGCAGCATCTCGGGGTTGTCGGAGGAGACGGCCCGGCTGATGAGGCGGCCGTGCCGCAGGGCGGCGTACAGGACGATGCCGACGGTGCCGAGCGAGATCAGCAGGGTGAGGCTGCCGCCGGCCAGGCTGAGTCCGGCGAGCAGCGCGGTCAGCAGCGGCAGGTAGACGGCCATGGCGAGGTCCTCGATGACGAGGACGCCGAGGATGACCGGTGTCTCACGGTTGCCGAGCCGGCCGAGATCGCCGAGGACCTTCGCGATGACACCGGACGAGGAGATCCAGGTGACGCCGGCGAGGGCGACCGCGGCCACCGCCCCCCAGCCGAGGAGGAGTGCCGCCACCGCGCCGGGCAGGGCGTTGAGGACGAAGTCGACGAGGCCCGACGGGTACTGCGTCTTGAGGTTGGTGACGAGCTCCGAGGCGCTGTACTCGAGCCCGAGGAGGAGCAGCAGGAGGATCACGCCGATCTCGGCGCCGGTCGCGATGAACTCCTCGCTGGCGTTCATCGGCAGCAGTCCGCCGTGGCCGAAGGCGAGCCCCGCGAGCAGGTACAGCGGGATGGGCGAGAACCCGATGCGTCCGGCGAGCCGGCCGAGCAGGCCCAGGGCGAGGATGACGGCCCCGAGTTCGATGAGCAGCGCGGTGGTGTCGTGCACGGGTCTTTATCCTCCGGTGATCAGTTCGGCAACCGCGTCGACGCCTTCACGCGTGCCGACGACGACGAGCGTGTCGCCGATGGCGAAGCGGAAGTCCGGGGCGGGCGAGGGGAACGCCGCGGTGCGACGCAGTACGGCGACGATGGACGCGCCTGTGCGGGTGCGCGCCCGGGTGTCGGCGAGGAGCCGTCCGGCGTAGGGGGACCGTTTCGTGACGGGGATCTGTTCCGTGACGAGGTCGATCTCGAGGTGCTGGGAGAGGTCGGCGACCGGGTCGGGGACGAGGAGCTTGGACAGCGCGGTCGCCTCGTGGGGGGCGAGGGCGGCGGCGTCCTTGCAGTTGTCGTCGTCCTCGGGGTCGTGGAAGGCGAGGATGCGACGGCCGTCCTGGTGCACGACGACGGACAGATGGGCGCCGGCGCCGGTCTTGAGGTCGTACCTCGCCCCGACTCCCGGCAGGGTCGTTCTGCTGACGTGGGCGGTGGGTTCCATGGGGGGCTCCGTACGGCGGTCGATGGGTGCGGGTGCGGCGCGGGCCCGGGGGTCCGGCTCCGGCGGCCGTCGACGTGCCGGCGACGGCCGCGGGAAGATTTTTTCACCACGTGCCGCGCACCGGCACCCACCGGGCCTGGCCGGGTCGGCCGGCTGCCCGTTCGGCCCGTTCGGGCTGTTCGGTCGTCAGACGCCGGGGGCGGTCCGGCGCCGGTCCGCCGGGCGGCCGCAGCGGACCGGATCCGGCACCCCGTCGCGCGCACGGGCGTCGATACGCGCGGACCTCGGAGCGGAACGCGACAGACCGGTCCGCGGCAGGGCGGCGGACGGCGGACGGGGGCCGTGGCATCCGTGTGCCATCCAGCCCCCTCCGTCCGGCCGGCGCGCAGCACGGCGCCGGTAACCCTCCTGCCACTGAGGCACATCGCGCCGCTCCAGGAGCGATGCAATGACTCGGTAAAGAATCGTACCGCAGGCCAAATGGCCGGAATCTTACGGTTGAGGCGTCATCCGCCGGTCCGCAGATGCGGGCGCCGCCCGAGGAGTTCGGCCGCTCCCCGGCGGGTCGCGGCGACGACCACCCGGTCCTGCGCCCGCAGCACGTACCCGGGGTGGAGGTCCCACACCAGGCCGGTCCCGTCGTTCTCCGGGTCGCGGCGCGAGTACGCGAGGTCCGGCGGGCGCTCGTCGGGCGCGGCGGAGTCGAGGGCCACGATCCGCCACGCGCCGGGCCGGAACGCCTCGGCGACCGTACGTCCCTCCAGCCGCGGGTGCCCGCCCACCTCGACGGCGGCGAAGACCAGCACCTTGCGTTCGACCGGCACGGCGCCGAGGATCTGGCGCCCCATCATGGCCACGGCGAAGGCGGGCGCGGCGAGCGTGGAGACGCTGCGGCTGCGGGTCAGCGCCTCGGGGTGCGCGGCGCGCAGACTGCGGTAGACGGCGGTGGCGAAGTCGTCGTCGTAGACGCGCAGGGCGACCCGGAGGTCGGGTTTGGCGGAGCGCGCGTAGAGGGCCGCTTCGAGGTTGGTGGTGTCGATGCTGGTGAGGGCGAGCAGCGCGTGGGCCCGGTGGATCTTGGCGGCCTCGAGTACGCCTTCCTCCGTGACGTCTCCCAGTACCGTCGGCACCCGCAGCCGGCGGGCGAGCGGGATGCCCCGGGCGTCCGGGTCCTCCTCCACGCACACCACGGGGATGCCCAGTTCGCGCAGCCTCATCAGTACGCGGGTGCCGACCTTGCCGAGGCCCAGCAGCACGACGTGGCCGGACAGTCCGCGCGGGGGCCGGCGGAGGGCTGAGGCGCTGCGGAAGGTGCCGAGGGCCTCCAGTACGGCGGCGACGGTCAGCGGCAGCAGGAGCAGTCCGACCACTCCGGTGAGCAGTTGCAGGATCTGCCGGTCGGCGTCCGCGTCGACGGCGGGGTCGCCGATGCCGAACAGGTCGAGCAGGATCAGGTACATGGCGTGCAGGGGCGTGGTCTCGGTGGCCACGGCGGAGACGAGGGCCAGCGCGACGACGGTGGCGGCGAGCGCGGCGAGCGACCAGCGCAGCCGCCGGGAGAACAGCTGCTTCAGCGGGGCGCCCCGGCCCGCGAGCCGGGCCTGACCGCCGTCGGCCGGGCTGTGGGAGATCGCCTCGAGGACGATGGTGCCGCGGCCGGTGGCCTCCGCGACGCTGCGGTCGTCGGGGAGCAGCCGTGGCCCTTCCTGCCCGCTTCTGTCGGAACCCTCGGCGCCGGCGGGGTCGTTGGTTGTGGACGACAGCAGGGCGAGGGTGCACAGCCCGGGGCCGGCGATCTCTCCGCGGGCGGGCGGGGTGCGTTCGACGGCTCGCAGCAGCAGGCCGTCGGCCTGCACGACCTTGCTGGTGCCGGCCACGGCGGTGGCGGCGAGTGCGGGCGCGGCGGTGTCGGCGTCCGACAGCACGGTGGTGGAGGCGTCGAGGGTGGCGGCGTCCAGGCCGGGGTCGGCCAACGCGGCGGCCTGGTCGAGGAGTTCCTCGAGATGCTGGCCGAGCTTGCGGTTGTAGAGGCGGATCACCAGCCGCAGGCGCGGGTTGAGCCTGCGGGCGGCCAGCGCGGTCCGGATGTTGGTCTCGTCGTCGTCGTACACCAGCGCCAGTGCGGCGGCGTGGCCCACACCGGCCTCGATCAGTGTGTCCTCGCACAGTTCGAGGACTTCGACGACCCGGGGGAGATCCGGCGGCGGGGTGTCGCCGGGGTTGACGGGCGCGGCGGCGGCACGTGTCATGACGGCGGACATCCGGCCGAAGAGCGCGGAGGCCCGGACCCGGCCCGCCGGCTGCGTCTCCGAGCCGCGGGCCGCCGGCGCGGCGGGGACGACGAGCGTGATCCGCTCGCCGTAGACCTCGCGTAGTTCGGTGGCCAGCCGGTGGGCCAGGGCGTCGTCGCCGCACACGATCATATGACCGCCGGCGGTGGGGGGTTGGGCCTGGTGAGGCAGTGAGGAGGACACGCCCCCAGGGTGCCCTGCCCGGTCCGCCGGATACCCCCCGGGGCCTGCGGCAATGCCGGTCGCGCCGTCGTCCGTGCGCGCCCGGCCCGGTAGTTACGCGGAGGCGGCCTCGAGCTCCCCGGCGACGGCGTCGAGGACACGCGCGTGGGCGCGGGCGCTGGGCGGGGTCTCCGGGTTCCACGGCAGGAGCCGCGACCCGGCCGCGACGGCCTCCCAGTCCGGCACACCGTCCAGTCGGGCGACGGGGTGTGCGTTGGACCGTATGTCCGCGAGGACGATGTGCGGTTCCAGCCGCCGGGCGGCGGCCCAGTCGGTGGTGGACCAGTTCGCTCCGGGGCCCGGCTCGGGTTCCACCAGGCCGACTCCGTGCTCCGACAGCGCCCTGAGGTCCGGCCAGGCGCCGGGCCTGGCGAGATGGACGCTGCCGGGGCCCGCCGGCGACAGTGCCAGGACCCGCACACCAGCGGCCGCCCGGGCCGCCTCGCGCAGCCGGGCGCGTGCGGCGGCCAGGCCGGCGGCGGCCGACGGCTCCGGGGCCGCCCCGAGGGAGCGCGCGAGCTCCTCGACCCGGTCCCGTATCGCGTCGAACGAGCGGCCCTGGCCCACGTCGATCACCACGACGGGGACGCGTTCCTCGATGCGCTTGGCCGTGTCCGGGTCCAGGCCGTAGATCTGGTCGGAGCCGTACGCCACGGCCACCACCAGCTCGGGTCCGGCCGCCAGCACGGCGTCGGCGTCGACTCCGGGGCCGGACCCCAGGTACGGGACGCCGTCCAGGGGCAGGTCGCCGGCCTTGGCCGGGTCGGGGCCGGCGCCGTCGTGGGCGGAGCCGAACAGCCCGGCCGGCAGCAGCCCGTGGTCGAACAGCGCGGCCCCCGCCTGTATGTAGGCGACCAGCCGGGCCGGGGTGTGCGGCACGGAGGCGAGCCGGCCGCGGTCGTCGAGGAATTCCCACTGTGTCCGTTGCGCCATGCGGCACGCCCCCACATCGAGCAGTCGTCGGCCCTGTCCGGCCCGTCCCCGACCGTGTGACTGCCCAGCCGCACGGCGGCTCACGCCTCACGGCCGCGGCGGTTTCGCTGCACCGCCGGTCGATGCGGGGCGGCGGCCCCGCCGGTCGGTACGGGGCCGTGTCCCGGCCGGTCAGTGCAGGGCGGCCGCGGGCAGGGACACCTCGAAGCGGCAGCCGCCCGTCACGTTGCTCACCTCGGCGCGGCCGGCGTGGGCCTCGACGATGCCGCGGACGATCGCGAGGCCCAGGCCCGCTCCGGCCGGCGGCGTACGGGCCTGGGAGCCGCGCCAGCCCGTGTCGAACACCCGGGGCAGGTCGTCCTCGGGGATGCCGCCGCAGCCGTCGGTGACGGACAGGACGACCCACCCCTCGCGCCGCTCGGCGGCCACGGCGACGGTCCCGTCGGCCGGGGTCCGGCGGATCGCGTTCACCAGCAGGTTGGCGAGGACCCGGGTCATCTCCTTGCCGTCCACCTCGACCGGCACCGGCTCCACGCCCTCGCCGACGAGGCGCACTCCGTGCTCGCGGGCGAGCGGGTCCGCGCCCGCGAGGGCCTCCCCCACCAGGTCGTAGACCGACATCCGGGTCGGGGACAGCGCGAGCGCACCCGCGTGGATACGGGAGAGCTCGAAGAGGTCGCCGACCATCGAGTTGAGCCGGTCGACCTCGGTGCGGATCTGCCGGAAGTAGCGCTCGGGGTCCTGGACGACACCGTCCTCCAGCGCTTCCGACATGGCGCGCAGCCCGGCGAGCGGGGTACGCAGATCGTGCGAGATCCAGGCGACCAGCTCGCGCCGGGACGTCTCCAGGGCGCGCTCGCGCTCCCTGGACGCGGCGAGCCGGTCGCTCGTCGCCGCGAGTTCCCTGCTGAGGGCGTCCAGTTCGGCGGTGGAGACGCCGCCGGGCGCGGCGAAGGCTCCGCCGTCGCCGAACGAGCGTGCCGCCAGGGTCAGTTCCCGGCTGCGGGCGACCACCCAGCGGCCGAGCAGCAGCGCCGTCGCGAGCGACACGACGGACGCCATCGCCACGACCATGGTGACGACGGTCAGATCGTGGGGCGAGAGGAACATCGCCTGCGCGACCGCCAGGGTGCCGGCGAGCATCGCGGTGACGGTCACGGCCGCGACCACCGTCAGGGAGACGGTGACCGAACGGTGCCGCAGCACCCGCAGTACGAGGGCGCCGACGACGCCGGCCACCGCCGCCCCGGAGAGGGCGTACGCGGCGATGAGGAGCATGTCCCGCACGGCGATCAGCCCTCTTCCGGGACGTCGAAGCGGTAACCGACGCCCCACACCGTCTGGATGAGTTTCGGCTGCCCCGGGTCGTCCTCGATCTTGCCGCGCAGCCGGCGCACATGGACGGTCACGGTCGACAGGTCGCCGAACTCCCAGCCCCACACCTCCTGCATCAGCCGCTCCCTGCCGATCGCCTGGCCCGGGTGCCGCATCAGATGGGCGAGCAGATCGAACTCCCGGAGCGTCAGGGTCAGTTCGCGTCCGTCCTTCACCGCTCGCCGGGCCGCCGGGTCCAGTACGATCCCGGCGGCCGCCAGCTCGGGTCCGGCGCGCCGCTCCCCCGCCGCGGCGCCGCCCCGGCGCAGGACCGACTCCACCCGCAGCACCAGCTCCCGCGGGCTGAACGGCTTGGTCACGTAGTCGTCCGCGCCCACCTCGAGGCCGAGGATGCGGTCGTCCTCGTCGCCACGGGCCGTCAGCATGATCACCGGCACCGGCCGCACCTCGCCGGCCCGCAGCCTGCGGCACACCTCCAGGCCGTCCATGCCGGGCAGCATCAGGTCGAGAACGACCAGGTCGGGGCGGCGTCCGGCGGCGAGCCTGAGCGCCTGGGGGCCGTCCGCTGCCCGGTCCACGGCGAAACCGGCGCGCTCGAGATAGCCGGTGACGACCTCGGAGACCGTCGGATCGTCGTCCACGACGAGGATGCTGTGCATACCGCCAGTGTCCCCGCACGGCGCGCGGCGCGGTCGGGGGGCCGCCTTACGAATCCGTGACGTCCGGTCCGCTGTCCGGCCGGGGTCCGGTCCGCCGTCCGGTCCGGGTCCGGTCGAGGTCCGTTCGACGTCCGATTCGTTCAAGACCGCGGGCCCGGCGCCGTCCTACGTTGGAGCCATGACTCCACGATTCGACGCGGTCGGCCTGGTCGTCAGCGACATGGCCGCCTCACTCGCCTTCTACCGCCGCCTCGGGCTGGACATCCCCGCCGAGGCGGACTCCGCACCGCACGCGGAGGCCGTGCTCCCCGGCGGGCTGCGCCTGCTGTTCGACACCGAGGAGACGGTCCGCTCCTACGACCCCGGCTGGACCCGGCCCACCGGCGGCGAACGCATGGGCCCGGCGTTCCTCTGCGACAGCCCGGCTGAGGTCGACGCGCTCCACGACGAGCTCGTCGCCGCGGGCCACCGCAGCCATCTGAAGCCGTGGGACGCCGTGTGGGGCCAGCGTTACGCGGTCGTGCTCGACCCCGACGGGCTCGGCGTCTCCCTCTTCGCCGACGCGGCGTAGGCGCCGAGGGTCGTCCCGGCCAGTGCGCGCATCTCCCGGGCGAGATGCGCCTGGTCGGCGCAGCCCGCGGCGAGCGCGGCGTCCCCGTACGGGACGCCGCGGCGCACCAGCGTCAGCGCGCGCTGCAGCCGCAGGATGCGGGCCAGCGTCTTGGGGCCGTAGCCGAACGCGTCCAGCGACCGCCGGTGCAGCTGCCGGGCGCTGAGCCCGGCACCGTCGGCGGCCCCGGCCACGGTGCCGCCGGCGTCCAGGTGCCGTACGACGGCGGCCGTCACCGTGTCCGGCGGCCCGCTCCGCTCCAGGGCGATCGCCTCCAGCGCGGCGGCCTCGTCTGCGGCGCCGCCGAGCCGCTCTTCGAGCCTGCGGGCCGGTCCCGCGCCCCACAGGTCGGCCAGCTCGACGCGCCGGTCGCGCAGCTCGTACGCCGGTACGCCGAGCAACCCGGGCGCGGTCCCCGGCGCGAACCGGACGCCCGTCCAGGCGGCCGCGCCGCCGGGCGGGTGGGCGCGGGTGTCGGGCCCGGCGACGATCAGCCGCCCCTGGGACCACAGCAGGTCCATGCAGCCGTCGGGCAGCACGGGGCGCGTCGTTCCGGTCCCGACGGTGCGGGTCCAGACGACGGCGCCGGGGACTCGGGACGGGCGCTCCTCGTACACGCCTCCGAGGCTACGACGGCGGGCGCGTGCCGTTTCCGGGGGTGGGTGCGGCCGGTCTTGTCGGGGCGCTGCCCCGAACCCCGCGCCTCAATCGCCGGCGGGGCTGGAGGTGCCCGGCGGGGCTGATTTCGCGGAGCGAAATCCAGCCCGGCCTGGGGGCACCTCCCACGGCCCCCAGGCCGTAGGGGGAGATTGAGGCCACCGCGCGAAGCGCGGTACGGGGCCCGGGCGAAGCCCGGCCCGCCCACCCAGCGGCCCCCACGCCCCCACACCCCACCCCTACTCCCGCCCGTTCTCCCGCCCGTTCTCGCGCGTCGTGTGCAGCCGCGCCCGTACGTCGTCCACCGGCAGGAACTTGGACCAGCGTTCCGGGAACTCGGACGGCATGTCGCCGCCGCCCTCCTCGTCCGCGTCGGTGTCGCCGTACATCTCCGCCGCCCGCGCCCGCGCGAGGAGCTGCGCGGCGTCCGCGGCGCGGGCGCGTTCGTTCGCGGCGCGGGCCGCCGCCGTGGCGGCCGCAGGCCAGACGCGGTCGATCGCCGCGTTGACCGCGGCGCCGACGAGGACGGCGAAGGCCGAGATGCCGATCCACAGCAGGAAGGCGATGGGCGCGGCGAGGGAGCCGTAGATCGTGGGGCCCTCGACCGTGTTGGT
Organism: Streptomyces sp. NPDC002835; assembly: GCF_053591995.1. Taxonomy (NCBI): domain Bacteria; kingdom Bacillati; phylum Actinomycetota; class Actinomycetes; order Kitasatosporales; family Streptomycetaceae; genus Streptomyces; species Streptomyces sp. NPDC002835. Next base: position 246,376 of record NZ_JBSFUW010000007.1, read on the forward strand.
CAGGTAGATGCGCAGCAGGAAGCTGCCGAGGACCCACATGCCGAGCGCCACGAGCGCGCCGGGCACGTCCTCGACCCAGGGCGAGCGCACGGGCACGGACACGTGGTACAGCGTCGTCAGGAAGGCGATGGAGAGCAGGATGACGACCGGCCAGTACAGGACGCGGACCACTTCCGTGCCGAAGGGCAGGAGCTCCACGACCCGGTCGGGGCCGACGACGGCGAGCGGCAGCACGACCGCGCCGATCAGCAGCGCCACGAGGTAGAGCAGGAAGGCGAGGAGCCGGGTGGCGACGATGCCGCGGTGCCCGTCGAGCCCGTACATGACGGTGATGGTGTCGATGAAGACGTTGACGGCGCGGGAGCCGGACCACAGGGCGATGGCGAAGCCGATGGAGATGATGTCGGGCCGGCCGCCCTGGGTGACGTCCTCCAGCAGCGGCTTGGCGATGTCGTCGACGCCGCGGTCGGACAGCACGGTGCCGACGGCGGTGAGGATGTTCTCCTCGATGGAGGCGACGGTGGTGGTGCTGGTCCAGTCGTCGATGTAGCCGAGCAGGCCGATCAGACCGAGCATCAGCGGCGGCACGGACAGCAGGGTGAAGAACGCCGCTTCCGCCGCGAGGCCGAGGATGCGGTACTCGATGCCCGAGTTGACGGTGTCCTTCAGCAGCAGCCACGCCATCTTCCGCTTCGAGACGTTGCGGTAGAGGACTCGGGCCCGGTGGAGCCGGCCCGTGGGCCGCTCGGGTGTTTCGTTTGCTGCCTGCACGTCTTTACCGTATCGGCATGGCACCGAGCACCCACACAGTGACCAACCAGGCCCCGCCCCTGGTGGGGTACGACGTCTTCACCGCGGACCGTGCGCTGCGCGAGGCGGTGGACCGGCATGTCGCCCCGGAGGTCCGCGACGAGGCGCACGGGGAGCTCTCGCAGCTCGGCCGGACGGCGGGCTCCGCGCAGGCGCAGGAGTGGGGCGCGCAGGCGAACGACTTCCCGGCGCGGCTGCGGACGCACGACCGGTACGGGAACCGGATCGACGAGGTGGACTTCCATCCCGCCTGGCACCGGCTGCTGGGCCACGCCGTCTCCGCGGGTCTGGTGAACGCGTGGGGCAGACCGGCCGGCCATGTCCGCCGGGCGGCGGGCTTCCTCGTGTGGACGCAGGCGGAGGCCGGTCACGGCTGCCCGCTGTCGATGACGCACGCGGCGGTGCCCGCGCTGCGTACGGACCCGGTGCTCGCGGCCGAGTGGGAGCCGCGGCTGACGTCGGCGGTGTACGAGCAGGGGCTGCGCCCGGCCGGGCTGAAGGGCGGCGTCCTGTTCGGGATGGGCATGACGGAGAAACAGGGCGGCAGCGACGTACGGTCGAACACGACCCGGGCCGAGCCGCTGACGCAGGACGGCGAGTATGTCCTGACCGGCCACAAGTGGTTCTGTTCTGCTCCGATGAGCGACGGTTTTCTGGTGCTGGCCCAGGCCGAGCAGGGCCTGACGTGCTTCCTGGTGCCGCGGGTGCTGGAGGACGGGAGCCGGAACGTCTTCGCGATCCAGCGGCTGAAGGACAAGCTCGGCAACCGGTCCAACGCCTCGGCGGAGGTCGAGTTCGAGGGGACGTGGGCCCGGCGGGTGGGTGAGGAGGGGCGGGGTGTGCGGACCATCATCGGGATGGTGTCGGCGACGCGTCTCGACTGCGTGCTCGGCTCCGCCGCGCTGATGCGGCAGGCGGTGGCGCAGGCGATCCATCACGCGGCGTACCGCGGCGCGTTCGGCGGGCCGCTGATCGACAAGCCGCTGATGCGCAATGTGCTGGCCGATCTGGCGCTGGAGTCGGAGGCGGCGACGACGCTGGGACTGCGGCTGGCGGCGGCGTACGACGCGGACACGGACGAGGAGCGGGCGTTCCTGCGGATCGCGGTGCCCGCGGCCAAGTACTGGGTGACGAAGCGGTGCACCCCGGTGGTGGCGGAGGCGCTGGAGTGCCTGGGCGGCAACGGGTACGTGGAGGAGTCGGGCATGCCGCGGCTGCTGCGCGAGGCGCCGCTGAACTCGATCTGGGAGGGCTCGGGCAATGTGCAGGCGCTCGACGTGCTGCGGGCCCTCCAGCGGGAGCCGCCGGCGCTGAACGCGTTCCTCCAGGAGGTCGGCAGGGCGCGCGGCGCCGATCACCGGCTGGACGCGGCGATCAAGGACCTGCTGACGGAGCTGGCCGACCTGGACGGCATCGAGGCGCGGGCGCGGCGGGTCGTGGAGCGGATGGCGCTGGTGCTCCAGGGGGCGCTGCTGGTGCGGTGGGCGCCGTCGGAGGTGTCGGACGCGTTCTGCGCGTCGCGGCTCGGCGGTGACTGGGGGTCGGCGTTCGGCACGCTGCACCACACACTGCCGCTGGCGGCGATCGTGGAGCGCGCGCGGGCGGTCGTCTGAACGGGCCGGCCGCCCTACGGACCGGCCGGGTGCAAACACCCGCGGGAACGCCGTAGGGCGCGGGCCCCGGTGGCGGCCCGCGCCCTACGGCGTTGTGTGGGTGGTGCTGCGCCGACACGGCACCACCCGCACCGGCGAACCGGTGTGCCGCCACCTTCGTACACGCGCACACCTGTTCGCGACGGTTGCAAAGGGTTGCATTGTTGTCCGGCATAGACCGACGCGCCGTGGCCGGGTGGGGGACGATTGAGCCGGCCACCCCAGCTTGTCGGACAGCGGCGTCGCCGAGGAGGGACCCGTGAAGAACTCATCGCTCGATCTGGCCAGGCTCGCGGCCATGGACACCGCGGACGCCCTGCGACTGCTGAAGGGTGTGCGGGACGCCGCCCTGTCGGGCCGCAGACCGCGGGTCGGGCCGCGGGCGGACATCGACGAGTCGTGGCAGCGCATGCTCCGGCGGGGGCTGGACCCGGACCGGGACCGCCGGGCGGGGCTGCTGCCGCTGGAGGAGATCGAGCGCCGCAGGTACACCTCGCCCTTGCTGGAGGTGCTACCGGTGCTGCGCGAGGGCCTGGTCTCCATGGCGGACGCGGCGCAGCACATCATGGTCGTGGCGGACGCGGAGGGCCGGCTGCTGTGGCGTGAGGGCAGTCCGGCGGTCCTGCGCAAGGGCGACGCGCACGGCTTCGTGCCCGGCGCGGACTGGAAGGAGGAGCTGGTCGGGACGAACGGCATCGGCACTCCCCTTGTGTCCCGGCGCCCTGTCCAGGTCCACTCGGCCGAGCATTTCGTGTCCACGCACCACACCTGGACGTGCGCCGGCGCGCCGATCACCGATCCGCGGGACGGCCGGCTGATCGGTGTCGTCGACATCAGCGGTCCGCTGTCGACCGTGCATCCGGCGACCCTGGCGCTGGTCACCTCGGTCACCCGGCTCGCGGAGGCCGAGCTGCGAAACCGTCACCACCAGACGCTGGACGTGCTGCGCAGTGTCGCCTCGCCGTTGCTGGCGCGCATGGGCGGCCGGGCGCTGGCGGTGGACGCGAACGGCTGGCCGGCCGCGGTGACGGGCATGGCGCCGCCGGGCCGGCTGTCGCTGCCGAAGCAGGTCGGGGCGGGCCGGGCCTGGCTGCCGTCGCTCGGCATGTGCACGCTCGAGCCGCTGCCGGGCGGCTGGTTGATCCGGCCGGACGAGGCGTGTACCGGCGCTCCGGTGGCGGGCCGGGTGGTGCTGGACCTGAGCGTCGCGCGCCGGCCCGTGGTCACGGTCACGGGCGGCTCGGGCAGCTGGTCGCACGAGCTGACTCCCCGCCATGCCGAGCTGCTGTACGCGCTGGCGAAGTGCCGCGACGGGCGGACCGCGGCGCAGCTCGCGCAGGACGTCTTCGACGATCCGACGCGGACGGTGACGGTGCGGGCGGAGATGTCCCGGCTGCGGCGGCATCTGGCGCAGGTCCTGGCGCACCGGCCCTACCGGTTCGCGGAGGAGCTGGAGGTGGAGCTGGTCGTACCGGAGCGCCCGGAGGATCTGCTGCCGCACTCGAGCGCCCCGGCGGTGCGGCTCGGACGGGTGCCGTGATTCCCTGTCGCGCATGAGCACCATCACTGTGACCACCTGGTCCCTGGAGCAGACCTCGGCCGCGGACCTGCGTCCCGCGGCCGACCCCGGGGACGGCGTACGGATCGTGCGGGCCGAGGTGCCTTCGCCCGAGTTCAGCCGCTTCCTCTACGCGTCGGTCGGCGGGGACGTCCGCTGGACCGACCGGCTCTCCCTGACGTACGCCGAGTGGCAGAAGCTGCTGGACCGGCCGGGCGTGGAGACCTGGGTCGCGTACGAGAAGGGGACGCCGGCCGGTTACGCGGAGCTGGCGGCGCAGGGGGACGGGACGGTGGAGATCGTCTACTTCGGGCTGATCCCGGCGTTCCGCGGCCGGCGGATCGGCGGTCATCTGCTGTCGGTGGGGGCGGCGCGCGCCTGGGATCTCGCCGACCGGTGGCCCGGGCTGCCGCGGACGGAGCGGGTGTGGCTGCACACCTGTTCCAAGGACGGTCCGCACGCGATGGACAATTATCTGCGGCGCGGCTTCCGTCTCTTCGACGCGTTGGTGGCGGAGGAGACCGAGGTCCCACCGCCCGGCCCGTGGCCCGGCGCCGCGGTCTGAGCCGTCAGCCGCGCCCGAACACGCCTCCGTCGGCCCGCCTCGTACGGTCTGCGGTGATCCAGGCCACACTGTCTCGCGATGCGGGACAGTGTTGTCCACATTTTGGATGTCGGTGGACTGGGTCCAAAGTCCCATGACACGCTTCCGTCATGTCCAGCACTGGAATTGCCTTGGTGAGTCGGCGGCACGTCGACCTCGGCCGCATGTCCAGCGCCATCTGTCCGGCCTGCTGACAGCTCAGCACCGCCGCACTTCGACTCTCTTCACCCCGCCCTGCGCACCGTCGCGCTTTCCGCGCGAGTGTGCAGCTCAGAGCCGCCCTCCTGCAGTCTCGAAGGACTATCGCCATGGCCGCCAGCCCGGAACAGCCCGACTCCGTCACGCCTCGCCGCAAAGCCGGACGCCACCGCGGCGAGGGTCAGTGGGCCATGGGGCACCACACGCCCCTCAACGGCAACGAGCAGACGAAGAAGGACGACGACGGTCTCAATGTGCGGACACGCATTGAGACGATCTACGCGCACCGCGGTTTCGACTCGATCGACGGTGCCGACCTGCGCGGCCGGATGCGCTGGTGGGGTCTCTACACCCAGCGCAAGCCCGGGATCGACGGCGGCAAGACCGCGATCCTGGAGCCGGAGGAGCTGGACGACGAGTACTTCATGCTGCGGGTCCGCATCGACGGCGGCCGGCTGACCACCGAGCAGCTGCGGGTCATCGGCGAGATCTCCCAGGAGTTCGCCCGCGGCACCGCGGACCTCACCGACCGGCAGAACGTCCAGTACCACTGGATCCGCATCGAGGACGTCCCGGAGATCTGGCGGCGTCTGGAAGCGGTGGGCCTGTCGACGACCGAGGCGTGCGGGGACACTCCCCGTACGATCCTCGGCTCGCCGGTCGCGGGCATCGCCGCCGACGAGATCGTCGACGGCAGCCCCGCCGTCGACGAGATCCACCGCCGGTACATCGGCAACAAGGAATTCTCGAACCTGCCCCGCAAGTTCAAGACTGCGATCTCCGGCTCGCCGCTGCTGGACGTCGCCCACGAGATCAACGACATCGCCTTCGTCGGCGTGCACCACCCGGAGCACGGCCCCGGCTTCGACCTGTGGGTCGGCGGCGGCCTGTCCACCAACCCCAAGCTCGGCGTGCGGCTCGGCGCCTGGGTGCCGCTGGACGAGGTCCCCGACGCCTGGGAGGGCGTGGTCTCGATCTTCCGCGACTACGGCTACCGCCGGCTGCGCAACCGCGCCCGGCTGAAGTTCCTCGTCGCCGACTGGGGGCCCGAGAAGTTCCGCCGGGTCCTCGAGGACGAGTACCTGAAGCGCAAGCTCGTCGACGGTCCGGCGCCCGAGCAGCCCGCGCAGCAGTGGCGCGACCACATCGGTGTCCACCGCCAGCAGGACGGCCGTTTCTACGTCGGCTTCGCGCCGCGCGTCGGCCGCGTCGACGGGGCGACCCTCACCAAGATCGCCGAGCTGGCGGAGGGCCACGGCTCGGGCCGGGTGCGGACCACGGTCGAGCAGAAGATGATCGTGCTGGACGTGACGGAGGACCGGGTCGACTCGCTGGTCGCCGGCCTGGAGGCGCTGGACCTGCGGGTCACGCCGTCGCCGTTCCGGCGGGGCACGATGGCCTGCACCGGCATCGAGTTCTGCAAGCTGGCCATCGTCGAGACCAAGGGCCGCGGCTCCGCCCTGATCGACGAGCTCGAGCGGCGGCTGCCCGGCTTCGAGGAGCCGCTCACCATCAACCTCAACGGCTGCCCCAACGCCTGCGCCCGCATCCAGACCGCGGACATCGGTCTCAAGGGCCAGCTCATGCTGGACGACGAGGGCAACCAGGTCGAGGGCTACCAGGTGCACCTCGGCGGGGCGCTGGGTCTCGACCCGGCGTTCGGCCGCAAGGTCCGCGGTCTGAAGGTCACCTCGGCCGAGCTGCCCGACTACGTCGAGCGGGTCCTCAAGCGCTTCGAGAAGGAGCGCGAGGACGGCGAGCGCTTCGCGACCTGGGCGGCCAGGGCATCAGAGGAGGCCCTCTCATGAGCGAGCGCGCCGCGCCGTTCTACTGCCCGTACTGCGGCGACGAGGACCTTCGTCCCAGCGAAGAAGGTCACGGCGCGTGGGAGTGCGGGGCATGCAATCGGGCCTTCCGGCTGAAGTTCCTCGGGCTGCTGAGCCGGGGACTCCAGCAGGGCGACGGTGGAGGGGAAGCGACATGACGACGGTGCAGGCCGAGCGGGACCTCAAGTCACTGGCCGAGCAGGCGGGCCGGGACCTCGAGGACGCCTCCGCCCTGGAGATCCTTGACTGGGCCACCGAGACCTTCGGCCCCCGTTTCTGCGTCACCTCCTCGATGGAGGACGCGGTGGTCGCCCACCTCGCCTCCCGTGCCATGCCCGGCGTGGACGTGGTCTTCCTCGACACCGGATACCACTTCGAGGAGACCATCGGCACCCGTGACGCGGTGGACGCGGTGATGGACGTCAACGTCATCACCCTCACCCCCCGCCAGACGGTCGCCGAGCAGGACGCCGAGTACGGCCCGAAGCTGCACGACCGCGATCCCGACCTGTGCTGCGCGCTGCGCAAGGTCAAGCCGCTGGAGCAGGGCCTGACCGGATACGACGCGTGGGCGACGGGCCTGCGCCGCGACGAGTCCCCGACCCGGGCGAACACGCCGGTGGTCGGCTGGGACGAGAAGCGGCGCAAGGTCAAGGTCTCCCCGATCGCCCGCTGGACGCAGGACGACGTGGACGCCTACGTCGCCGAGCACGGCGTGCTCACCAACCCGCTGCTCATGGACGGCTACGCCTCCGTCGGCTGCGCGCCCTGCACCCGCCGGGTGCTGGAGGGCGAGGACGCCAGGGCCGGCCGCTGGGCCGGGCGCGGCAAGACCGAGTGCGGGCTGCACGGCTGATGACGACCGATCAGATTCCTTTGGAGAACGACGTGACCGGAGCCACGATCTGGCTCACGGGTCTGCCGAGCGCCGGCAAGACCACCATCGCGTACGAGCTGGCGGACCGGCTGCGCGCGGAGGGCCACCGTGTCGAGCTGCTCGACGGCGACGAGATCCGCGAGTTCCTCTCGGCGGGCCTCGGCTTCAGCCGCGAGGACCGGCACACCAATGTGCAGCGGATCGGCTTCGTCGCCGAACTCCTCGCGTCCAACGGCGTGCAGGTGCTGGTGCCGGTCATCGCCCCGTACGCCGACAGCCGCGAGGCGGTCCGCAAGCGCCACCAGAGCCAGGGCACGCCCTATCTGGAGGTGCACGTCGCCACTCCGGTCGAGGTGTGCTCGGTGCGTGACGTGAAGGGGCTGTACGCCAAGCAGGCCGCGGGCGAGATCAGCGGACTGACCGGAGTCGACGACCCGTACGAGGAGCCCGAGACGCCCGACCTGCGGATCGAGTCCCAGAACCAGACCGTGCGGGAATCCGCCGACGCGGTCCACGCACTGCTCGCCGAAAGGGGTCTGCTGTGACGACCAGCGTCGACATCGTGAGCGAGGGTACGGACAGCCCGTACGCGCTGTCCCACCTGGACGCGCTCGAGTCCGAGGCGGTGCACATCTTCCGCGAGGTGGCGGGCGAGTTCGAGCGGCCGGTGATCCTCTTCTCCGGCGGCAAGGACTCCATCGTCATGCTGCATCTGGCGCTGAAGGCGTTCGCGCCGGCGGCGGTGCCGTTCTCGCTGCTGCACGTGGACACCGGGCACAACTTCCCCGAGGTCCTCGAATACCGCGACCGCACCGTCGCCCGGCACGGGCTGCGGCTGCATGTGGCCTCCGTGCAGGAGTACATCGACGCGGGCAAGCTGCGCGAGCGCCCCGACGGCACCCGCAACCCGCTGCAGACCGTGCCGCTGACCGAGGCCATCCAGGAGCACCGCTTCGACGCGGTGTTCGGCGGCGGCCGCCGCGACGAGGAGAAGGCGCGGGCCAAGGAGCGGGTGTTCAGCCTCCGCGACGAGTTCTCGCAGTGGGACCCGCGCCGCCAGCGCCCCGAGCTGTGGCAGCTCTACAACGGCCGCCACGCCCCCGGCGAGCACGTCCGGGTGTTCCCGCTCTCCAACTGGACCGAGCTGGACGTGTGGCAGTACATCCAGCGCGAGAAGATCGAGCTGCCGCAGATCTACTTCGCCCACGAGCGCGAGGTGTTCAAGCGTTCCGGCATGTGGCTGACCGCCGGCGAGTGGGGCGGCCCGAAGGACACCGAGACGTCCGAGAAGCGGCTGGTCCGCTACCGCACCGTCGGCGACATGTCCTGCACCGGCGCCGTCGACTCCGACGCCACCACGCTCGAAGCCGTGATCACCGAGATCGCCGCCTCCCGTCTCACCGAGCGGGGCGCCACCCGCGCCGACGACAAGATGTCAGAGGCCGCGATGGAAGACCGCAAGCGCGAAGGGTACTTCTAGACATGACCAGCCCCACCGAGCAGCTGGCGGAACAGGTCTCCGCCACCACCCTGCTGCGCTTCGCCACCGCCGGGTCCGTGGACGACGGCAAGTCCACCCTCGTCGGGCGGCTGCTGCACGACTCCAAGTCGGTCCTCACCGACCAGCTGGAGGCCGTGGAGCACGCCTCCCGCAGCCGCGGGCAGGAGACCCCCGACCTGGCGCTGCTCACCGACGGCCTGCGCGCCGAGCGTGAGCAGGGCATCACCATCGACGTGGCCTACCGCTACTTCGCCACGCCCCGCCGCCGGTTCATCCTCGCCGACACCCCCGGGCATGTGCAGTACACCCGGAACATGGTCACCGGAGCCTCCACCGCCGAACTCGCGGTCGTCCTCGTCGACGCCCGCAACGGCGTCGTCGAGCAGACCCGCCGGCACGCCGCGGTCGCCGCCCTGCTGCGCGTGCCGCACGTGGTCCTGGCCGTCAACAAGATGGACCTCGTGGACTACGCGGAGCCCGTCTTCGCGAAGATCGCCGAGGAGTTCACGGCGTACGCCGCCTCGCTGGGCGTCCCCGAGATCACCGCGATCCCGATCTCCGCGCTCGCCGGTGACAACGTGGTGGACCCGTCCGCGAACATGGACTGGTACGGCGGGCCGACCGTGCTCGAACACCTCGAGACCGTGCCCGTCAGCCACGACCTGGCCACCTGCCACGCCCGGCTGCCCGTGCAGTACGTGATCCGGCCGCAGACGGCCGAGCACCCCGACTACCGCGGCTACGCGGGCCAGATCGCCGCCGGCGCCTTCCGCGTCGGCGAGTCCGTCACGGTGCTGCCCTCCGGCCGCACCTCGAAGGTCTCCGCCATCGACCTGCTGGGCGAACCGGTGGACGTGGCCTGGACGCCGCAGTCGGTCACGCTGCTGCTGGAGGACGACATCGACGTCTCCCGCGGCGACCTGATCGTGCCGACCGACGACGCCCCGCCGACCACGCAGGACGTCGAGGCGACCGTCTGCCACGTCGCCGACCAGCCGCTCACCGTCGGCCAGCGGGTGCTGCTCAAGCACACCACCCGCACCGTGAAGGCGATCGTCAAGGAGATCCCCTCGCGGCTCACCCTCGACGACCTCTCCCAGCACCCGGCCCCCGGGCAGCTCGTCGCCAACGACATAGGCCGCGTCAAGGTGCGCACCGCCGAGCCGCTGGCGCTCGACTCGTACGCGCACTCGCGCCGCACCGGGTCGTTCCTGCTCATCGACCCCGCCGACGGCACGACGCTCGCCGCGGGCATGGCGGGCGACGCCTTCGCCGCAGAGACCGCCCCCGCCGAGCAGTCCGCCGACGACGCGGCCTGGGACTTCTGATGACCGACGTCTTCTCGACCTTCGCCAAGGAGGGCGGCCGCGTAGGCAGCGGGGCTCTCGGCGCGGGCACGGGCGGGGTGGCGCGATGTGCGCGATGACCGCAGTACCGAGGGCGCTGCCCGAGCGCGCCCCCGGCGTCCCGCACCGCCGAAAACCTGACCGCCCGCCGACGACCCGGCCCGACCTGACGTAGGGACCGGGCCTACGAGAGGAAGACCTCCCGTGCCAGCCACCCGTACGTTCCTGGGCCGCGGCCTCGCCGCCGCAGCCGCCCTGCCGCTCCTCGCCGTGGTCCTCACGGCCTGCGGCTACGGCTCCCAGGCCGTGAAGGCACCCGTCGCCCACGCGGCGAAGGGCCCGCGGGTCGGGGGTCTGGACACCGTACGGATCGGGTACTTCCCCAACCTCACCCATGCCACCGCGCTCGTGGGCGACCGGGAGGGCATCCTCCAGCGGGAGCTGGGCGGCACCAAGGTGTCGACCGCGAGCTTCAACGCCGGCCCCTCCGAGATCGAGGCCCTGAACGCGGGCTCGATCGACATCGGGTTCATCGGCCCCTCCCCCGCCGTCAACGCCTATGTGAAGTCCAGTGGCGAGAGCCTGCGGATCATCGGCGGTTCCGCGTCCGGCGGGGTGAAGCTCGTCGTCAACCCGGAGAAGATCACCTCCCCGGCCGACGTCGAGGGCAAGCGGATCGCCACCCCGCAGCTCGGCAACACGCAGGACGTGGCGTTCCTCAACTGGGCCGCGGAGCAGGGCTGGAAGATCGACCCCCAGAGCGGCAAGGGCGACGTCTCGGCGGTCCGGATGCAGCCCAAGGTGACGCCGGGCGCCTACCGGTCCGGGGCGATCGACGGGGCGTGGATGCCGGAGCCCGCCGCCTCCAGGCTGGTGGCCGCGGGCGCGAAGGTGCTGGTGGACGAGGCGGACCTGTGGCCGGACGGGAAGTTCGTGATCACGAACATCGTCGTGTCGCAGAAGTTCCTCAAGGCGCATCCGGCGGTCGTCGAGGCGGTGCTGCGCGGCACGGTGAAGACGAACGCCTGGATCAACGCCCACCCCGACGAGGCGAAGGAAGCGGCGAACGCGAAGCTCCAGGAGCTGACCGGCAAGCCGCTGCCGCCGGAGGTGATCGACCCGGCGTGGAAGTCGCTCCGGTTCACCGACGACCCGCTGGCCGCGACGCTCGACGCACAGGCGGACCACGCGGTGCGGGCGGGCCTGCTGGAACAGCCCGACCTCGCCGGGATCTACGACCTGAAGCCGCTGAACAAGGTCCTCGGCGCCGCGGGCGCGCCCGAGGTCTCCGACGCCGGACTCGGCGTCAAGTGATCCGTACCAGCCGAGTTCCCCAGGAGGTGACGACCATGGCCACTGCCCTCGCCAAGGCCGAGGACCGCGTGAGTGTCGAGCAGACGTACGCGGCTCGTATCGGGCATGTCTCCAAGTCCTTCAACGGGCCCGCCGGGCCGCAGCTCGTGCTGGACGACATCACGCTCGATGTCGCGCCGGGCGAGTTCGTCACCCTGCTGGGAGCGTCCGGCTGCGGCAAGTCGACGCTGCTGAACCTGGTCGCGGGACTCGACCGGCCGACCGCGGGTTCCATCGAGACACCCGGCGGCCGGCCCGCCCTGATGTTCCAGGAGCACGCCCTGTTCCCGTGGCTGACCGCGGGCAAGAACATCGAACTGGCGCTCAGGCTGCGCGGCGTGCCGAAGAACGTGCGGCGCGGCGAGGCCGAGCGGCTGCTGGAGCTGGTGCGGCTGGGCGGCGCGTACCGCAAGCGGGTGCACGAGCTGTCGGGCGGGATGCGGCAGCGGGTCGCCATGGCCCGCGCGCTGGCGCAGGACAGCCAGCTGCTGCTGATGGACGAGCCGTTCGCGGCGCTCGACGCCATCACCCGGGACGTACTGCACGACGAGCTGACCCGGATCTGGCGGGAGACGAACGTCTCCGTCCTGTTCGTCACCCACAACGTCCGTGAGGCGGTGCGGCTCGCGCAGCGGGTGGTGCTGCTGTCGTCACGGCCCGGGCGGGTAGCGCGGGAGTGGAGCGTCGGCATCGAGCAGCCGCGGCGTATCGAGGACACCGAGGTGGCGGAGCTGTCCGTCGAGATCACCGAAGAACTGCGTGGGGAGATCCGCCGACATGGCCAGCACTGACACGACCGAGGCCGCGGGGAAGGGCTCCGGCAGGACCGACGACCTGGCGGGTCTCGAGGCGGGGCTCGACGCGCTGGACGCGGTGCAGGTGAGCCGCACGCCGGTGCGCGAGGTGCTGCTGAAGAAGGTGCTGCCGCCGCTCACCGCCGTGGCGCTGGTGCTCCTCGCCTGGCAGGTGCTGGTGTGGGCGGAGGTCACCGAGGACTACAAGCTGCCCGCGCCGTCCGCGGTGTGGGACAGCGTGTCCGGCATGTGGTTGCAGGGCACGCTGTTCGAGGTCATCTGGACCAGCGTCTCCCGCGGTCTGCTCGGCTTCCTGCTGGCCCTCGCCATCGGCACCCCGCTCGGACTGCTGGTGGCCCGGGTCAGGTTCGTCCGTGCCGCGATCGGGCCGATCCTGTCGGGCCTGCAGTCGCTGCCGTCCGTCGCCTGGGTGCCGCCGGCCGTGATCTGGCTCGGGCTGAACGACAAGATGATGTTCGCCGTGATCCTGCTGGGCGCGGTCCCGTCGATCGCGAACGGCCTGGTCTCCGGCGTCGACCAGGTGCCGCCGCTGTTCCTGCGGGCCGGCCGCACACTGGGCGCGACCGGGCTGCGCGGCGCCTGGCACATCGTGATGCCGGCGGCGCTGCCCGGCTATGTGGCGGGGCTGAAGCAGGGCTGGGCGTTCTCCTGGCGTTCGCTGATGGCCGCGGAGATCATCGCCTCCTCCCCCGACCTCGGCCTCGGCCTCGGCCAGTTGCTGGAGAACGGCCGCAACAACGCCGACATGCCAGGCGTGTTCCTCGCCATCCTGCTGATCCTGATCGTCGGCATCGCGATCGACCTGCTGATCTTCAGTCCGCTGGAGCGGTGGGTCCTGCGCAGCCGCGGTCTGCTCGTGCGGAGCTGAGCCGATGACCCACGGACCGGTCCTCCTCGTCATAGCGCACGGCAGCCGCGACCCGCGGCACGCCGCGACCGTCGACGCCCTGGTGCGGCGGGTGCGCGCCATGCGGCCGGGGCTGCGCGTCGAGACCGCGTTCCTCGACTTCAACGCCCCCTCGGTGCCGCGGGCCCTCGACCGGCTGGCGGCCGACGGCGTACGGGACGTGGTGGCGCTGCCGCTGCTGCTGACGCGCGCCTTCCACGCCAAGGCGGACATCCCGGCCGTGCTGCGCCAGGCGCCGCCCACGCTGCGCGTCCGCCGGGCCGCGGTCCTCGGCCCGTCGCCGCTGCTGCTCGCCGCGGTCGAACGACGGCTGTACGAGGCGGGCCTCACCCCCGCCGACAAGAGCTCGACCGGCCTGGTCCTGGCCGCCGCGGGCTCCACAGACCCGGAGGCGATCGCAGTGATCGCTCACACAGCGCGGGAGCTGCGGCACACCGGTTGGTGCGCCGTGCGGCCTGCGTTCGCCTCCGCATCCCTTCCGCGCACCGAGGACGCGGTCCGCGCCCTGCGCTCCGACGGCGCCGCCCGCGTCGCCGTGGCCCCGTACGTGATCGCCCCGGGCCGCCTCCCCGACCGCATCACGGCGGGCGCCGCCGACGCGGACACCGTCTCCGACGTCCTGGGCGCCGCGCCGGAACTGGCCCGGCTGCTGGTGCGTCGCTACGAGGAGTCGCTGGCGGAACACCTGCTGGCGGTGGGCGCGTAGCCCTGCGGAGCGGGTTCGTGCCCAGGGGGCCGGGGGCGACCTGAACGTCACCTACCGCCGGGGTGGCGTCACCAGGCCCAGCTCGTACGCCGTGATGACCAGGTGCACCCGGTCGCGGGCGTCCAGCTTCGTCAGGAGTCTGCCCACATGAGCCTTGGCCGTGGCCATGCTGATGTGCAGTTGTGCGGCGATCTCCGGGTTGGACAGTCCGCTGCCGACCAGGGTCAGTACCTCCCGTTCGCGAGCGGTGATGCCTTCCACCAGCCTCGGGGGCGACTGGGCGGCGACCGGGCGGGCCGCGAACTCCGCGATCAGGCGGCGTGTCACGCTCGGCGCGATGAGGGCGTCTCCCGCGGCGACGACCTCGATCGCCGTGAGGATCTGGTCCATGTCCATGTCCTTGACGAGGAAGCCGCTCGCCCCGGCACGCAGCGCGCCGTACACGTACTCGTCGTCGTCGAATGTGGTGAAGACCAGGACCTTCGATGGTGTGCCGGCGCCCGCGGTGATCCGCCGTGCGGCCTCAATGCCGTCCATGACAGGCATCCGGATGTCCATCACCACCACATCGGGCGCCAGCCGGTCCGCGAGCCGCACCACCTCTTCGCCGTTGGCCGCCTCGCCCGCCACCTCCAGTCCGGGGCGGTCCGCGATCAGTACCCGCAGCCCGTGCCGGACCAGCGGTTGGTCGTCGGTGAGCAGCACCCGGATCATCCGACCGCCACCGGCACCGGGAGCCGCGCCGCCACGCAGAAGCCGCCCTCGGGGCGGGGCCCCGCCGTGAACTCGCCGTGCAGCAGCGCCGCCCGCTCCCTCATGCCCGTCAGCCCGTAGCCGGCCGCACCGGGCAGACCAACCCTTAGGGGCTTTCATGCGCCGATCATAGGCAGGCGGCCCCCGCCCGGCATCGGCCCGCGGGCTTACGCCCGGGGGCTACCCCGTACGCCCCGAATACAGCCGCCGGCCCGATGCCCGAGGCCCGTCCGCCCCGGCAGCGTGGAGCGTGTGATCGAAGCAACCGAACTGACCAAGCGCTACGGCGCGAACACCGCCGTGGACCGCCTCTCCTTCACCGTGCGCCCGGGCCGGGTCACCGGGTTCCTCGGCCCGAACGGTGCCGGGAAGAGCACCACGCTGCGGATGGCCCTCGGTCTGAGCCGGCCCACCGGCGGCACCGTCACCGTCGACGGGCAGCCGTTCGGCGACCATCCCCGTGGCCTACGGCACGTCGGCGCCCTGCTCGACGCCCACGACGTGCACGGCGGCCGCACCGCCCGCGCGCATCCGACGGCGCTGGCGGTGGGGAACGGTCTGCCACGCCGGCGGGTCGCCGAGGTGCTGGCGGAGGCCGGCATGACGGACGCGGCCGGCCGGAGGATCGACGGGTTCTCCCTGGGGATGAAACAGCGGCTCGGCATCGCCGCCGCTCTGCTCGGCGATCCGCCTGTGCTGCTCTTCGACGAACCGCTCAACGGCCTCGACCCGGAAGGTGTGCGCTGGATCAGACACATCGAAGTGGGGCGCGCAGCACTGGCAAAAACCTCTCACCAGCAAGACGCGTAGGACGACCCGTCACGATGCGGCGAGCATCGCGATCGGCAGACGCGCCCAAGGGCACCCGATCCGGCGACGGACGACACCGCCCCGCACCCACCAGAGCGATGGATGCGGCCATCGGACCGTCCAGGCCGACTCGGGCACCCTCGGGTGTGAGGAACCCCGCCCCCGCATCCCCGGACCACACACACGATGCGTGCCACCGGACGCGGAGCGAACGCGGGCGACCAGGACACCCAACACCGTTCGGGATGTCCGCAGTAACCAGGAATGGGTCCAAGACTCACTCCTGCTCACTGACTAGTCTTCTGAGTCGGGAATTCTGTTCAGATATGAGGCGAGGCGTTCGAGGATCTCGTCGGCGGTCTTCGTCCAGACATAGGGCTTCGGTTCGGTGTTCCAGGCGGCGATCCAGTCGCGGATGTCCTTCTCCAGGGCTTGGACGGATCTGTGGACGCCTCGTCGTATCTGCTTGTTGGTGAGTTCGGCGAACCATCGCTCGACGAGGTTCAGCCAGGACGACCCGGTCGGTGTGAAGTGCAGGTGGAAGCGTGGGTGGGCCAGCAGCCACTTCTTGATGGCAGGTGTTTTGTGGGTGGCGTAGTTGTCGCAGATCAGGTGGACGTCCAGGCCACCGGGTACCTCTTTGTCGAGCTTGACGAGGAACTTCTTGAACTCCTCGGCGCGGTGGCGGCGGTGCAGGGAGCCGATGACTTTGCCGGTGGCGACTTCCAGTGCGGCGAACAGTGTGGTGGTGCCAGCGCGAACGTAGTCGTGGGTGGCCCGCTCGGGAACCCCGGGCATCATCGGCAGCACGGGCTGGGGCCGGTCCAGGGCTTGGATCTGCGACTTCTCATCCACGCAGAACACCAACGCCCGCTCCGGCGGGTCCAGATACAACCCAACGACGTCGTGGACCTTGTCGACGAAGTACGGATCGGTCGAGAGCTTGAAGGTCTCCGACCGGTGCGGCTGCAACCCGAAGGCCCGCCAGATCCGTGACACCGACGACTGCGACAGGCCCATCTCCTTCGCCATCGACCGAGTCGACCAGTGTGTTGCGTTCTTCGGTGTGGATTCCAGCGTCCTGGTGACCACCGCGGCGACCTGCTCGTCCGTCACCGTCCTGGGCCCGCCCGGACGCGGCATGTCGCCAAGACCGGCAATCCGGTACTGCACGAACCGAGCCCGCCAACGGCCCACCGCATGAGGTGTGGAACCGAGTTGAGCAGCCACATCCTTGTTCGAGGCGCCCTCAGCGCACGCCAAGACGATCCGACACCGCAAAGCCCACGCCTGCGGCGTGGAACGACGCCGCACCCACCCCTCGAGTGCAGCCCGCTCCTCGTCCGACAGTCTCAACTCGGCCTTCGGCCGACCCGTCCGCGCCATGAGACAAGCCTATACATCTGAACAGAATTCCCGACTCAGAAGACTAGGAACGGTCGAAGTAGAAGTCGACGGCGGTCCGGCTGCCGGTGTCCGTGGAGGTCATGCCGACGACCCTAGCCATCAAGTGGCCTGCGCCCCTGGGCCATTGACCGGCCGCTTCACCGGGCCACTTCGACGCCGGGGCACTCCGCCAGGCCATTTCCGCCCGGGCCGCTTGCGCCCGACCGCTTGCGCCTGGGCCGCTTGCGTCAGTCGCGGGTCATCTCCACGAGTTTGACGACGGTGTTCCAGTTGCGGCTGGTGGCGACGAGGCCCTTGAGCAGGCCGGGCCGGGAGAGCGTGGCCGCGAGCTTCGAGCGGCCGAGGCCTTCCGGCGTGTACAGGTACAGGGCGCGGTCGCCGAGCCGGAACTCCTCCGGCAGATGGGCCGCCGCGTCGACGGACGCGAAGCGGTCGGCGGTGACGGGCCCGGAGAAGAAGGTGACGTGCAGCTGCTTGCCTTCGAGGGAGGCCGCCGGGAAGGGGCAGTCCTCGGCGACCGCACGCAGGTACCGCGCGCCGCGCACCAGGGTGTCGACCCGGAAGCCGAACTCCTTCTCGATCGCCTGCTCCAGCGCGGCGGCGAGGACGTTCTCGTCCGTCTCCCCGCTGCTGAACACCGCGTTGCCGCTCTGCAGGTAGGTGGCGACGTCCGCGTACCCCAAACCGTCGAGCACGGCGCGCAGTTGCGCCATGGGGACCTTCTTGGCGCCGCCGACGTTGATCCCGCGCAGGAGGGCCGCATACTTCGTCGTCATGCCGGAACGATAGGTGGTCGCCGCGCCCCGTGGGGGAGGGCGCGGCGACCACCGGTTTCAGCGGCGTGGGCCGTCGGTCACTCGACGATCTTCAGCAGCTTGTTGGGCGTTCCCGCGCTCGGGTTGGTGATCTTGTCGGCCGTCGCACCCTCGGTGAGGGCGGTGGCGACCTCCTCCGGGGTGGCCTC